>DASQJC010000174.1:0-7913 GCA_035631255.1 Candidatus Eremiobacteraceae bacterium
TCGACGGTGAGGTCCAGTCCGTCGGAACAGCCACCGCGACGCTTCCTTCTGGTTGTTCCTGGTGCGTCGCCCAGTCGGGTGCGACAGCCATCCAGTTCCCGTCCAGCAACAGCCTCGTCCAAGACGAAAACCAGTGGAAGAATGACGCTATTCTCCAAGGCCACTACATCGGTCCGTCGGGATCGCTGCCGAGCAGCATCGATATCACGTACGGCTCCACGTGGTTCATCGACCAGGGCATCGACCTCAAGAGCCTCGATATCTCGAACGAAGGTGGTACGCTCGTCGTCACCGGCGCCGTGAAGGAAACCGGCAACCAGGCGGACTCCAACTACACCCTCAGCGGCAACTGCGATCAGTCGTGCTCGTGCCGAGCGATGGCGCAGATGATCGGTCTGTCGAGCAGCGGCGTCTCGCTACACGGCGAGGGTACGGCCAATGGCCAGCTCCAGTCACAAGGCGTCATCTTCGCGCCAAACGGACCGGCCACGAACGTCGGCAACGCGTCGATGCAAGCAGCCGTTGTTGCGAACAGCGCTCAGATCGGCGGCGCCGGTGCCATGACCGCTGATACATGCGCTGCGCAAGCGCAGATCTCGATCCCAGGCTACAACATCAGAGGCTACGGCGAGTATTAATCCAGACGACCCATCCTCGCGCACTCCGAAACGCACCGCGCCGGCATACCCGGCGCGGTTTTCTTTCTTCTGCGATCTCGTCACGCGACGTCGTAACGTGGAGCCGTCGACCTTTACGGTCGACCGCCGTGGCCACGCGGGCTAGGGAGGGGATAGCGGGTGGGCGCGTTCGACGCGGCCCTTTCGGAATGCGACACTGACGCGCGGTCCGACCTTGTCTTTCGTCTTCGGGATCGCGTGGTCGTAGTTGAGGTGGCTCTCGAAACTCATCACGAGCAAACTGCCCGGTTCGAGATCGAGATCAAGGATACGGCGCGGCTTGAAACGGCTTCGGATCGTCATCCGGCGGACCGCGCCGAGGCTGACGAGCGCTACCGGGGCTTTCTCAGGCGTCGGCTCGAGACGATCGCCATGCGGCGCGACGCTGTCGCTTCCATCGCGGTAGAGATTGAGACCAGCCGATGTGAAGCGAACTTTGCAGAACGCCTCGACGTCGGGCACCATCCGAGCGATCGGTTCGGGCAACGGCTCGTCGAGCTTGAACGAGGCGACGAGACGCGGCACCGCGACGATGCGGTCGTACATCGGTCGCTCTTCCGAGCGCCAATCGATGTCGGACCGCAATTGATCGAACCACATCGCGATCGTCGCTCCATCGAATAGATTTCGACGATATATGATTCGTCCCAAATCGTCATCGACGAGCGTTTGGGTTTCCGGAGGCTGGGAAAAATATAATTGCATAAAAGTATGCTTATATTCGCCCGTTCGGCATGTGACACCCGTCGCTGACCCGGGTGGGCGATTCGACAGAGAATATCAGTGTAGATGCGCCGCGATGCTGCGGCGCGAGGAGTCAGAGGAAATGGATGCTCTCGTCGTCGTGCTGCTCGTGATCATCTTGCTCGTCGTGACGGGCCACGCGAGTCTGTAGACCGATCGTCTGAACTGTGGGGGACGCCGATCCGGAGCGGGCGGCGTCCCAGGCACGAGCCGCCGGGGCGCAGAATCGAGGGCCCGATGGGCGGCGTTTCTGTCCTCGATCTCATCAACGTCATCGCCACCGTGAGCACCTTTTTGGTCCTCGCGGTCGCCGGCGTTGTCGCGATGATACAGCTGAGGCACCTGCGCGTGAGCAACCAACTCGGCGCGTTGCTCAGCCTCGAACACGAATTCCACAGCGAAGAGCTACAACAGTCGTTTCGCTACGTGCAGACGGAGTTCAGCCATCGCGTCCGCGATCGCGCCTATCGAGCCGAACTCGAACGCATCGGCTTCATCGACTCGAGCGTCCATCCGGAGATGGCCGTCCTCACTTGGTTGAACGAGATGGGGACGCTCATCAAGAACGGGCTCGTCGACGAAACGACCTTCATGGAGCTGTTCGGGCGCCTCGCCGTGCAGTATTGGGAGATCCTCACCCCGGCCATCGCGATCGTGCGGCGCCGCCGCGGCGACGCGCAATTCCACAACTTCGAATATCTCTCGATCCGCGCGCGCAAATGGTTATCGGACCATCCGCACGGCGACTTCCCCAAGGGACTGCCGCGCATCCCGATCTACGACGAGTGGCGCGAGGAGGATGAGAAAGAGCCGCAAGACTACGGGGTTGAGACGGGTACCTAGAGAGGAATCCTAGGCTACTTTTTCTTCTTGCGCTTGCGCGTGAGATCGGGGACCTCTTCACCGAGCGCCGTGGCAAGGTCGATCTGGTGGTCCTGCTCGTTGACGAGGATCCCGCGGATCTGCTCGGCCATCGCGAATTCACCGAGCTCCTCGCACTGGCGGATGCGATCGCGGTAGTTGCGGATCGTCTCGTTCTCGTTCTCGAGGTCGAAGCGCAGCATCTGTTTCGCCGTCTTCGATACCCGGACGTCTTTCGGCGTGACGGTCGGCATCGCGCCGAGATAGTCGATCTGGCGAGCGATGATGAGCGCGTGTCCGAGTTCTTGTTTCGCGTGCTCTTCGAGCTGCGCGGCGATGCTCATGTACTCGGCGCCTTTGAGGACCTGGGAATAGACGACGTATGCGATGATCGCCTGATATTCGCGCGAGAGGTCTTCGTCCAATAGTTCCACGAGCCGCGCGCGCGTGATCGCGGCATTCCCATTCTCAGCTGGCATAGTCGGTTGCCCTCCGTCGTAAGCGGCTGACTATGCAACGTACCCTCGCGACCCGGCGGGCAAACGTCGCCGGCAACGGCCGCGGCGGTCGAGCTAAAGCTCGACCGCTACAGCTTGCTCGCTACAGCGATGTCGTTCCCGGTTTGAGTCTATTGGGCTGGGCCGATCGCTATTCCGAACCCCTCGTTGTAGTACGGCTCGTTGAACGAATTGTCGGGGCTGCTGCTGCCGGGGCGATATTCGTCGACGCCGCCGCCGGTCATCGCGTAGAGCGTTCCGTCGGGCGTGACTGTCAGATCTTGCGCGCCGGGCGTCATCCAACGCGTCGGGCTTTCCGCTCCCTGAGCGAAGACCGCTATCTGACCGGTATAAGCGCTAGAGACATACATGTTTCCGCTGTGGTCGATCGCCAGCCCTGGCCCTTGGATGTTGGTGAGGTCGACGGTCAACTCCGTGACCTTGAACGTCTTGACGTTCATCTTGAAGATGTGGTAGCCGCTTTGGAACGTCGCCGCACCGACGAGCAAGTTACCGGCGCGATCGAACGCCATCTGATCGGCCTGCAATGCGTAACCGGTGAAATTCATCGGAACCGTCCGCGTGATCGTCGAACTACCGGGGGCGAAGATCGCGACGCAATCGCCGGTGCAATTGTTCGCGAGCGACTCATTGACGTAGACGGTTCCGTCGGCGCCGACCGCGACCTCGGTCGGATACCACAGGCCGAGCTTGAGCGTCTTGAACGGGGTGCCTTGACCGGGATGGAACTCGGTGATGCCGGTCGTCGGGTCCCCTTGCGGTATGTTCGCAACGTAAAGGGTGCCGGCTGAATCGACCCACATACCGTACGGACGAACCGTTCCCTGGCTGATAACTCGTTTCGGCGCCGATGGGTGCGCGTTGAGGTCGGCGGAGTAGACGAAGACCTGACCGACGCCGGGCTGGCCGTTGAAACTTGAGAGATAGACGACTTTGTTCGTTCCGGTGTTCAGGCCCGCGAACGAGCTGACGTTCCGCGAAGGCGGATTCATCGCCGATGTCGTCGTTCCTGAACTGCAGCCGGCAAGAATGCCGCTGAGAGCGACGACCGTTAAACAGAGGCGCAAGGAGTCTTGAGGCATCTCCAACCGTCCTTCATGCTGACACCTACCCTGTCAGATTCAGGCTAGCGCCTATACCTTAAATGGGGCTGAAGCTGAAAAAAGATCGCGCTTCAGTCTTTGAGGAACGTGCCCTCTTGCAGCTCGGTGAATGCATCGCGGAGCTGCTCCTGCGTGTTCATGACGATCGGGCCATACCACGCGACAGGTTCGCCGAGCGGCTTGCCGGACACGAGCAAGAAACGCACGCCATCCTCACCCGCTTGCACGACGACCTCGTCGCCTTTGTCGAAGAGCACCAGTGACTTATTTTCCGCTTTCGATGGCGGCTGCGTGTCCGCCCAACCCACCGGCTCGGTCGGCACGTCGAGCGGGTCGGACGCGTTCGCGAATTTCGCCTCGCCGGCGAAAACGTATGCAAAAGCGTGGCGCGTCGTCTCCACCGGGATCGACCGTTTACGACCCGGCGGCACGGTGACGTCGAGATAGATGGGATCGATAGCGACCTCATCGACCGGACCGCGCTTGCCCCAGAACTCGCCGCATACGACGCGCACGTGCGTGCCGTCGTCATCGGTCACCTCGGGGATGTCGCGCGAGACGACCTCTTGGTAGCGTGGCGTCATCATCTTGAGGTTCGCCGGGAGGTTCGCCCACAACTGGAAACCGTGCATTCGGCCGGTGTTGTCGCCTTTCGGCATCTCTTGATGGATGATCCCACGCCCCGCCGTCATCCATTGGACGTCACCGGCGGCGATCGTGCCGCTATGCCCGATGCTGTCGCCGTGCTCGACCGTACCTGTCAGGACGTACGTGATAGTCTCGATGCCGCGATGCGGATGCCACGGAAAACCAGGGAGATAGTCCGCGGGTACGTCGTTGCGAAAATCGTCGAGCAAGAGGAACGGATCGAAGTCAGATGTGTTGCCGAAGCCGAACGCACGCCGGAGGTGCACGCCCGCGCCTTCGAGCGTCGGTTTCGATTTAATGAGGCGCTTGATCGGTCGAACTGACATGGCGTCTGGTTTCGGGGCACCTTTCGGGAGTTCTTTTAGTCCGTGCCCGCCGAACCGTAAAGATCGCGGTACACGAAGGCCAGGATGATCTGATAGCCGAGGAACGTCATGATCGCACAAGCCCACGCTACGACGCGCGGGTCGGGCTAGATGAAGACGATGGCGAGCGGGATGAACTCGACGATCTGCATGACGGTCCAAAAAGCCCTGCCCGACATACGGAGCGCGTCGACGTACGGTAGGAACAATTCGATCTTCGGCTCACGCTGCGCGAGCCGCCGCGTGTGGCGCGCGAAAACGATCCGTACAAAAACACGAAAAACACCGCGACGACCCGCAGCGTCAAAGCATTTGCGAGCAGGGCGAGCATCGCTGCGAAAAACGCGTATTGCAAGTACGACATCCCAGCGAGCAGCGCTGCCGACGTCGATTGCACCCAGCCGCGCACGATGAATCCGCCTGTCCAGATGACGACTGCAACGCTCGCGATCGCGACGAGCGCGTTCGTGGGCACGTCGACGACCGATGGCGGGTGGAGCAGCCAGTTCATCTCGATGCCGATTTCGTGCGGCGCCTCAAATCGAAGCCTTTGTCGGGCGCGAAAGCAAGCCTCCGCAGACCGCTGCTCCGATAACAGCAGCTATCGCGACCTGGAGCATCGAGTGCAGGTGCTGCGCGCTGAGACACACATGAACGTCGGAGTCGTGCGCGGGGTCGGCGGGAGTGATGTGGAGTGCGATTTGAGCGCACGCCTCGATGTCGAGTCGCATGAGGTTGAAGTTCCAAAGCGACAGCGCGACGACGATCAGCACGAGCACGATCACGATCCACCTCATCGCTCCGTTAGGGATGAAACCCAATGCGACGACCGCAATCAGCACGAGCGCTCCGGTGACGGCGAATCCGCCGAACTGCTGAAGGAGAAGCACTTGGGTCGGATCCATCAAAGCGCTCCATCATCGAAGTGGTGTCGACAAGGCTCGGTCGCCGACGAGCCGATAGACAGCGCATCAAAAGCGACGGGTGACGTTGAGTTACGTCCGCTGCGCGGGCTGTCCTTGGATCGGTGAACGGCGCCGGTCGAGCCGGAGCTCAACCGCTAGTCAGCAGTATCCGGCGGGTCATCTAAACTGAATGTGTAGATGATGAGGTACTGGCGGGTCGTCGGCTTGCCATCGGCTAGCGGCGCTCGAAAAGCGCTGTCGTACGTGGCTTTGAGGGCAGCATCATCTAGGATCGGGGAGCCGGACGACTGGACGATCACAGCCTCCTCGACACGACCGTCTGGTCCGACCGTGATGCGAACCGTCACACTGCCTTGAATATTCTCGTCAATCGCAAGTTGGGGATACTCAGGCGTCGTCTTGCGGATGAATTCAGAATCGGTGATCTGCTGGGGAGCCGGCATTGCCGGCGGACCTGCGCTTGGCGTCACGATCGGAGATGCGCTCGGCGACGAAACGATCGGCCTTTCCGTTGGGAATGAATCTCTGCTCGGTGTTATCGTGCTGTTTGCACTCGGATGCAGCGGGTGAACCGGCGGACGCGGCTGCGGCGGGTTGGCCGCCCGCTCGTGCGGCATAGCTGTTGCGGGGACGCGCGGGGTTGGCACTGGCGGCGGTGTGGGGGTCGGTGTTGGCGACGTGAGTGCTTCGATGATGACCGGTTC
Organism: Candidatus Eremiobacteraceae bacterium; assembly: GCA_035631255.1. GTDB lineage: Bacteria > Vulcanimicrobiota > Vulcanimicrobiia > Eremiobacterales > Eremiobacteraceae > JANWLL01. The sequence continues at coordinate 6,547 of DASQJC010000174.1, forward strand.
AATCGACGCAGCCGCTTCGGGTTGGAAGTGCGGGAAAAGACCGCTGCCGACGCTGCCGATAAGGACATGCACGAGCGCCGACGCTACGATGAACGAGAGCGTCAACAGCGCGAGCGCATATTTCTCTCGCTTCGTGAAGAGCGGCGGCGGCGAATCGGTCTGCCTATCCATCTTGCTCGCTGTGTCGTGCCAGCGTGCCGACGGGTTCAACGAGCTTTAGATCTGCCTTTGAGAAGGTCGTCGACCGACCAGCGCGTCGAGCTCGTCGATGCGAGCATGAAAGCCCCAGCCGCAGCCGTGAACACAGAGTATGCGAATGGAGCGCCGATGCCGTTCGACCTGGCCATCGTAAGAGCGAACGCCAGCAGCAACAGCGCTGCGATGATCGCGACGCGTCGCAGCCACAAACCCGCTAGTAAGGCGACGCCCAAAAAGATTTCAAGTCCGGTATCAACCCACGCGATGATAGGTACGAGTCCGTGGGGCGCGTACCAATTGAGCATTCCGGCATATGCCGCAAAGCGCGGGAACGTTCCCCACGACACGCCGGGGGTGCCTGGCGGACCCAATAATCCGAAACGATCAGCGACCGAGAACAAGAATGTGATGCCGAGAGCTGCGCGCAAGGCGAGCGAAGCGTAATCCCGCATAGTTCAGATTCTTTCCAACGCGCGAGTTGACGAACCTAGCGAGTCACCAAGCGGTCACAGACAGAACCTATGCCCGCATGAATTACGGACTATCCGCAAGGATACAGCTCCGCTTTGTTTCCGCGTTGTTAAGGATTCATGCGGAGGACTTCGCACGAATCGAACCGTAGCGCCCATGCCCCGCAACCATTTCGAGGAGTTCAGAAAAATGGCGACTGCTAGCAAAATCGGCGTAAAAGGCGTCGACACGACGATGTATCTCGTCAAAGATGTCGATCGCGCGAAGAAGTTCTACACCGATCTCCTGGGATTCGAACCGACGCTCGAGTTCCTTCCGATCGGCGTCGAGTGGACGTTCCCGACCGGCGAGACGTTCGGCATCGTCAAGCCGCCGATGTCACCGTGGGAGAAGTCGGGCGGTGTGCACTTCGGTGTCGACGACATCAAAGCGGCCGTCGCGCAATCTCAGGAGCGAGGAATCGAGTTCGAAGACGGCGCGAACATCTTCGAGACGCCCGGCTGCCACATGGCCTTCGGTCTGGACAGCGAGGGCAACAGCTTCATACTGCATCAGTTGAAGCCGGGCAGATAAAACAAAGGGAAGTAAGCCGAAGGCTACGGGCCTTCGTACGCGACGTCGAGCAATCGGAATACCTGACCGCCGGGTGCGCAATAGTACAGGTGCGTGCTGCCCGGGTGACGGAATTCGCGGATGCC
>DASQJC010000175.1:0-3243 GCA_035631255.1 Candidatus Eremiobacteraceae bacterium
TACGTACAAGAAGCAGTTGCCCGGGCCGCCGCAGCCCCATTTCAAGAGGCCGCCGACGGCAGCGTCGACCTTCAACCCACGAACGTCTACGGGCACCGAGCCGACCGACTGGAAGATGTCGAGGAAGACCATCGCGCCCACACGGTGCGCTTTTTCTACGATCGCCTTCGCGTCTTGAATGTACGAAGAACGGAAGATGACGTGCGAGATCGGCACGACGAGCGTCTGCTCGTCGATCGCGTCGCACATCGCTTGCGTGTCGACGTGGATCCCGTCTGCGCTCTTCACGAGATGGACGCGTGCGCCTCGCGACTCTTGCGCGAGCCAGTTATAATGTATGGTCGGGAAGTTGAGGTCGTCGTAAACGATCTTGTTGCGCTTGCCGGAGAAGTCGAGCGCGCTGATGAGTATCGACTCGGCGATCGACACATTTTGGATCATGTAGACTTCGTTCGGACCCGCACCGATGATCTTCGCGACGAGATCACCGAGCTGGCCGACCAGCGGCAGCCACTTCTCCCACGCGACGACGCCTTGTGTCGCCCAATCGTCGGCGTACTCGTTGAGGCGATCGCGCGTGCGACCCGGCATCGCTCCGAGCGAATTGCTGATGAGATACGTGCAGTCGCGCAGGATCGGGAAATCGCCGCGGCGCGCGAGCAGCGGGTCGACGGTCTTCATGCGACAAGTATTAAGGCGTGGTGCGCGAGCGACCTACCAGGCAAGGCCGCGGCGGTCGACCATAAAGGTCGACCGCTCCACCCACTAAATCTAACCCGCGAAGCGTGGGAGCGAGTCGGCGCGCGGGAAGATCGCGTTCTTGCCGGACTTCTTGGCCTGATAGAGCGCGGCGTCGGCCGCCTTCAAGAGCATCTGCGTGTTCGAGCCGGATTCCGGGAACGCCGCGCAGCCCATCGAGGCGCTCAGCTCGAGTTCTTCGGACGGCTTCTCCCAGTCGCGCGTCGCGAACGCGTGCGCCATCCGCTCCGCGAGCATAAGTGCGTCGCCGAGCTGCGTCTCGGGCAAGAGCACGATGAACTCGTCGCCGCCATATCGCGCGACGACGTCCGATAACCTGACGCACGACGCGAGGCAGCGGGCGAACTGCTTGAGCACGTCGTCGCCGACTGAGCGGCCGTAGCGCTCGTTGATCGCCTGCAGTCCATCGACGTCGGCCATGATGACCGAGAACGGACGCCGACGGCGGCGCGCTTCAGACAACCGCTTCTTCAAGAAATCGTTGGTGAAGCGATAGTTGTACAAGCCGGTGAGCGGATCGGTGATCGCCAGACGCGACGCTTCTTCGAGCATCTCGGCGGCACGCATCGACGCGGCGAGCTCATCTGCGACGGCGTGGAAGAGATTCTGGTCGTCGAACGACAGCCGGCGACCATCGAAGCCGACCGCTTGGATCGCGCCGATGATCTGATCGCCGATCGCGAGCGGTTTAGTGAGCACCGCGCTGACATCGGCCGGATCGCGATCGATCAAGAATGGATGCTCGAGGATCTGGCCGTCCACGTCATTGAGAACGCTCGTCTGCCGGTAGTAGGCGGCCGAACACAATAGGCCTTCGGAGCCGGTCGTCAGCGGCCGGACATCGACCGGTTCGCAACCCTCGGGCGCGAAGCCGCGCTGTGCGACGTTGAGCAGCCGGCTTTCACGCTCGTCGAAGACATAGACGCGGCCGGCATCGAGTCGCTGCGCTTCGAGGAGTTTGTCGAGACCTTTCTGCGCGACCGCGACGACGCCGACCTCGCGCGAGAAGGCGCGCGTGATCTCGCGGATGACCGCCAAGCGCCGGTTTTGCTCGAGCAGCTCGCCGAAGCGCTTCTTCTGTTCGGTGATGTCCTTGCTGAACGCGACGAGGCCGACGATATTGCCGTCTTCGTCACGCGACGGAGTCGCCGACAGAAGCATGTCTATCGGATCACCGTCGCGGCTGCGACAGACGATCTCCATCGCGCGCACATGTTCGCCCCGCGCGACGCGCGAGAACATCTCGCGGATATCGTCGCGGCTGAGCGGCGGCACGATCGCCATCTCGGCGAAATCTGAACCGATCGCCTCATCGCGCGACATCCCGAACATGCGCTCGGCGCCGCCGTTCCATCCGACGACGAGACCTTGTAGATCGATCTGGACGATCGCATCGGTCGATTCTTCGAGCACGCGGTTGAGGAAGTCGCGCGCAGAGCGAGCGCGCTCGAACTTCCGCGCTGACTCGACCGCCGCCGAACCTTCCGCGCCGAGGCGCACGATGCGCGACGTCGCGGCCGCGTCGAGCGCTGGCTTGCCGCGCAGGAACATGACGACCGCGCCGACCTGACGCGCGTTCGCAAGCGGTGCGGCGATGACGCCGTTGAAGCCGTGCGCGAGTGCTTGCTGATCCCATCCTTGCCGCAGCCATTGCGCGTCGGTCATGACGTCTTCGTACGTCACGATGCGCCGCTCTCGCAGCGCTTGGACCGGCGGATAGTTGGCCAGCGTTGGATCGGCGAGGTTCAGCGTCGCGCCGATAGCGAGATTTGCGGGCGCGTTCCATGCGCCGCCGACGGTGAGCGAGTCTTTGTCGCCGACGTACGTCACGGCGAACTCTGCACCGGTCGTCTCGCCGGCTACACGTGCTATGCTCCGTGCGACGTCGCCGAGATCGAGGCTGTGCGAAATGGCGCCGGCTCCGGCTGCGCGCAATGCGCGATCGCGCGCCGACGTCGCCACATCGGCAAAGACTCGCGCGCGATCGAGCGCGAGTCTCGCATGATCGGTGTACGCGTCGAGGTGCGCGAGGTCGGCGTCGCTGAACGCGTCAACGTCGGCCGCATAGACGCCGACGACGGCAGCGCGAGCGTCCGCCGATGAAAGCGGCATCGCGACGACCGAACGGAATCCGGCGGCCCGGGCGGCTTCGAGCCAGGGCGCATATGCGCGATCGGCCTCGACATCTTTCACAGCTTCGAGGCGCTGTGTCCGAACGGCACGCCCTTCGGGCCCTTGGCCGAGTGGCAGCGTCGCATCAGCGTTGAGCTTCGCGGCGAGAGCGAAGCCGCGATCGTCGCCGTCTATCGCAGCCGGCTTGAAAAGATTTCCTTCGAGAATCCAGGCGATCGCGAACGATGCGCCGGTCGACGTCCGGCAGTGCGCCGCGACGTCGGCAAGCACTTCGCGCTCATCTGTGTGACGGCCCAAAGCCTTAGCGACCTCGAGCATCGCGCGAGCATCCGAGCGCTGTGCGATTAGGCC
>DASQJC010000176.1:0-2027 GCA_035631255.1 Candidatus Eremiobacteraceae bacterium
CGAGAACGCCTCGCGGACGTCGACGCTCGCGCGCTTCAAGCATGCGTCGGCGAGCGCCGCGAATGCGTCGGTATCGCGGAGCGCGCGAGCGAGATAGCGGGCGAGATGCGCCAAACGAGAGGTCCCCAAAGCCGTGCGAGCCGGGTCGCGCCGACCCGGCCTATGTGTGGAAACGCCTCCGAAGGTTCGGCCCACCGCGGTACGGTAACCTGTCGCGGGTAAACAAGATACATCCGTGATGTGCTAGCCTCGAGGGCCAATCGTCTGCGAATTTCGATCGCATCAGTCGCGGCAACATGTATCGCCATCGCCTTTGCGAGCAGCATCGCCGCAGCCATAGCAGTGCCTACGACCGATAAACCGCCGGCCGTTCCGTCGCCGCACGTCTCGAAGGCGACGCCGTGCCCGAAGCCCGCCGATCCGATCGCGATCCAGTCCGTCAGGATCTCGGAAAACCCGATACGCGTCGGCACATCGGTATCGGGAACGGTCGTCGCGACGTGCAACGTCGCGGCCGTGACCGCGCAGGTGGGCACGTTCCGGATCGGCGTGCCGAAACGATCGCCCGGTATATTTCAGACGACGGTGAAAGTTCCGCGTCTCGCGTTGCCCGGCCACTATAAACTCATCGTGACGGCGATCCGCACCGACAGTTTTTCCATCCACGAATCGATACCGATCGTCGTGACTTGGTGAACGGCGCCGGACCGCGCGCGGTCGTCCTCGTCGTCGATTCGGGCGGCATCGGAGCCGCTCCAGATCACGATCGTTTCGGTGATGCATCAGATGTTGACACGCTCGGCAACACGTCGCGCCATGCACGTGGTCTGCGATTGCCGACGTTCGAGCGGCTGGGATTGGGGAACATAGCGAAGATCGCAGGCGTCGCAGCGGTCCCTGGGCCGCTCGCGTCGGTCGGACGTTTGCGCGAGCGCAGTGCCGGTAAAGACACGATAACAGGCCATTGGGAGATGATGGGCATCGTCATCCGCAACGCGTTCCCGACGTACCCGAACGGTTTTCCGCACGACGTCGTCGAGCGGTTCGAAGAGATCGTGGGGAGCAAGGTGCTCGGAAACAAGCCGGCATCGGGCACGCAGATCATCGACGAGCTCGGCGCTGAGCACATGCGCACCGGTCGTCCGATCCTCTACACGTCGGCCGACTCCGTCTTCCAAGTGGCGGCGCACGAAGAGATCGTGCCGGTGCCGCAATTATGGGATTGGTGCGCGCGCGCGAGAGAGATGCTCGTCGCTCCGAATCGTGTCAACAGAGTCATCGCGCGTCCATTCATTGGCGAGCAAGGTCGTTTCGTCCGGACCGCGAACCGCCGCGACTTCGCGGTCGCTCCACCGTCGCCGAGCATGCTAGAGATCCTCGAAAACGCAGGCGTTTCGACGTGCGGCGTCGGCAAGATCGGTGACATATTCTGCTGCCAGGGTATTGCAGCCGGTCAACGAACAGCCGACAACGACGAGGGCATCGCGCGGACCATCGAATGGCTCGATAGCGACTGCGGCGGTTTTTGCTTCACGAACTTCAACGATTTCGATTCGAAATACGGACATCGCCGCGACGCCGACGGATACGCGAAAGCCCTGATCGACCTCGACAGTAAGCTGCCACGCATCTTGGATCGACTGAGGACAGGTGACCGCTTGATTCTCACGGCAGACCATGGCTGCGACCCGACGGCGCCGGGCACCGATCACACCCGAGAATACTCACCGCTTATAGACTTCAAGCCAGGATCCGCAGGCGCCGACCTCGGTGATCTCGATTCGTTCGCGCAGGTCGGCTCGCGCGTGCTCGACACGTTCGGCATTCGCGCGCCGGAACAGGCGATCGTCGTATGACCGTTCCTGCGGCATACGCGCTCCTAGAACAAATCGCGCCGCCGCGACCATCGGTTGCGCAGCGACGAGCGTATTGGCGCACGTCGCGCCGACGCGTACCGAGTTCTTGGTCAATCGCGAAGCGTGTCTTCGACGTCATCGCGAGCGCGCTGATGCTCGTCATCCTCGCAC
>DASQJC010000177.1:0-4479 GCA_035631255.1 Candidatus Eremiobacteraceae bacterium
GCTCGACATCGGCGGTACGGATCATCTTCCGCTGACGCCGCGCTTCGAAGTGAGCTATCACTTCGCAGCGATCACTGCGGATCGGCGCGATCCGAAGACACCCGTGCGCCGTTTCAGGCTGCGCGTCTTCCCGCAGGATCAGGATCCGATCGTCCCTTCGCTGACGAAATATTGGCCGAGCGCGAACTGGCCCGAGCGCGAACTGTACGACCTTTTCGGCGTGCGCTTCGACGGCCACCCCGATCTCAAGCGCATCCTCATGCCCGACGATTGGGAAGGCTACCCGCTGCGCAAAGATTATCCGTTGCGCGGCACGCGGCGAAGCTTCGTCCCCGGCGGCCGGATGGGTCCCATCCCGCCTACAAGGGATTGACGCTGTGATCGATCTCTCCGTCTACACCGACAATCCCGACATCAATATCAGCCCCGGCGTGGCATCGGATACGCTCGTCCTTTCGATGGGACCCCAGCATCCGTCGACGCATGGCGTGTTGCGCGTCATGCTGCGGCTCGACGGCGAGACTGTCGTCGAAGCCGAGCCCGAACTCGGATTCCTCCACACCGGGATCGAGAAACAAGCGGAAAACCTCTTCTGGCAGCAAGCGGTGACGGTCGTCGATCGGGCCGACTACCTCGCGCCCCTCTCGAACAGCCTGTGCTACGTGCTTGCGGCAGAGCGGTTGCTCGGGATCGAGAACATACCCAAGCGCGCTCAGGTGCTGCGCGTCATCTTCACCGAGCTCACGCGCATCGCGAGCCACCTCGTCTGGCTTGGTACGCACGCCATCGATCTCGGCGCGATGTCGAACTTCTTCTACGCCTTCGAGATGCGCGAGCGCATCCTGCGCATCATGGAGTTCGTCACCGGCGCGCGCATGCACCAGTCGTGGTTCCGCATCGGCGGCGTCGCGCTCGACGTTCCCAAAGGCTTCCTCGACGTGCTCGACGAGTTCATCGTCGCGTTCCCGCCTCGGCTCGCCGACCTGCGCGCGATCCTCGAAGGCAACGTCATCATGATGGACCGCCTCGTCGGCGTCGGCAAGATCGATGCGGCCGACGCTATCGCATGGGGGCTCACCGGCCCGAGCCTTCGCGCCACCGGCGTCGCCTACGACGTCCGCAAAGCGTTCCCGTACAGCGGCTACGACGAGTACGACTTCGAAGTGCCGACGCACGACGGCGGCGATTGCTACAGCCGCTTCCTCGTGCGCGTCCGCGAGATGTACGAAGCCTGGCGCATCATCAAGCAGGCGCGCGAGCGATTCCCGAGCGGCCCGGTGACGATCGACGATCGCAAGATCGTCAATCCGCCGAAGACCGAGATCCAGCACTCCATGGAAGCGCTCATCCATCACTTCAAGCTCGTGTCGTCAGGCTTCAACGTTCCGGAAGGCCACGTCTACAACTGCGTCGAGAGCCCGCGTGGCGAGCTCGGCATGTACGTGACGAGCGCCGGCGGCAACAAGCCGTGGCGCGTCCGCTGGCGTCCGCCTTCCTTCTATAACCTGCAGGCGCTCAAGCGCCTCGCGCCCGGAAACCTCATCGCCGACGTCGTCGCGATCATCGGCAGCCTCGACCCGGTCTTCGGCGAGGTCGACCGATGACGGCCGCTCGCGAAGCAAAAGGCAAGGCGCTCATCGCGGCCCATCACGACGCGCAGAGCGCGCTCATCCCGTTCTTGCAGTATTGCCAAGAAGAAGACGGCTATGTGACGCCGGCTGCGCTCGATGACGCGTCGACCCTGACCGGTCTGACGCGCGGCGAGGTCGAGTCGATCGCATCGTTCTACTCGCTGCTCTTCCAACGTCCGATCGGCAAGCACGTCATCCAGGTGTGCCGCACGCTCGCGTGCATGCTCGGCGGCGCGGACGAACTGCGCCGGCACGCACGAACGCGCCTCGGCGTCACCGACGGCGGAACGACGGCCGACGGCCTTATCACGTACGAAGAGGTCGAGTGCCTCGCGGCGTGCGACAATGCGCCGTGTCTCCAGCACAACTTGCAATACCACTACAACGTGACGCCGGCCGAATTCGACCGGCTGCTCGAACAGTGGAAGCGCGAACGGCCCGACGCCGCGATGCCGGCGGAATGATGCGATGACGCCTTTCGAACCGGTCCTCACAAAAGGGCTCGGCGAATTCGATCTCGCCGACATCGACGTGTACGAAAGCCGCGGCGGTTTCAGCGCACTCCGTAAAGCGCTGCGCGAGTTGACGCCGGACGCGGTCGTCAATGAGGTGAGCGCTTCGAATCTGCGCGGCCGCGGCGGTGCGGGCTTCCCGACCGGCAAGAAGTGGAGCTTCCTGCCGAAGGACGGACGGCCGAGATATCTCGTCTGCAATTGCGACGAAGCCGAGCCCGGCACGTTCAAAGACCGCATGCTCCTCGAGAAGACTCCGCTGCAGATCATCGAGGGTCTGCTCATCTCCGCCTATGCGATCCAGGCCAAAGAAATCGTCATGTACATCCGTGGGGAGTTCCTCGACGGCTACCGTGTGTTCAAGAAGGCGCTCGAGGCGGCGCAAGCGCGAGGCTACGTCGGAAAGAAAATCGCCGGCAGCGATTTCTCGATCGACATCTTGTTGCACCGCGGCGCGGGCGCGTATATCTGCGGCGAAGAGACCGCGCTCCTGAATTCGTGCGAAGGCAAGCGCGGCGAACCGCGCCTCAAACCGCCGTTCCCTGCGAACGCCGGCCTGTACGGCATGCCGACCGTCGTCAACAATGTCGAGACCGTCGCGTTCGTGCCCCACATCGTGACGCGCGGCGCGAAGTGGTTCGCATCGATCGGCCCCGAGAAATCTCCCGGCCCGAAGATCGTCTCCGTCAGCGGCCACGTGCAAAAGCCCGGCAATTATGAGATCCCGCTCGGCATCTCGGTGCGCGAACTCATCGAGGAATACGCCGGCGGCTTGCGCCCGGGTCGGCGCATCAAAGCGATCCAGCCCGGCGGCGGATCGTCTGCCGCAATCTTCGAGGAAGATCTCGACACGGGCTACGACTACGAATCGCTCGCCGCGAAGCGAACGATGCTCGGCTCGGGCGCGGTCGTCGTCATGGACGACACGGCATGCCTTGTCCGCTCGAGCATGACCCTCGTGCGCTTCTTCGAAAAAGAGAGTTGCGGACAGTGCACGCCGTGCCGCGAAGGCGGTCAGTGGGTGCACCGCACCGTCGCGCGGATCGAGGCGGGCGAAGGCACCGATGCTGACTTGCGCATCTTGAACACAATCAACTCGACGATCACAGGCACGAACTTGTGCCCGCTCGGCGATTCGATCATGCCGTTCTTGGCGTCCGTGCTCAAGCGATTTCCGGACGAGTTCGAGGCGCATGTCAAGCTCGCGCGCTGCCCCTTGCGCACCGGCTCCAGCGACAGCGAGAGCGCCGCATAGATGGCCCGCATAGATGGCTAAGAAGACGCCGCAGCGCCCGAACGTCAAGGTCGTCATCGACGGCAACGAGATCTCCGTGCCCGAGGGAATGCTCGTCGTCGACGCCGCGAAGCTCATCGGCACTCAGATCCCGGTCTACTGCTCGCATCCGAAACTCGATCCCGCAGGTCTCTGCCGCATCTGCCTCGTCGAGATCGAGAAAATGCCGAAGCTTCAGATCGCGTGCGCGACGCGCGTGACTGAGGGCATGGTCGTCCACACGTCGACCGCGCGCGTCGCCGAAGCGCGGCGCGGCGTCCTCGAGTTCTTGCTGCTCAATCATCCGCTCGACTGCCCCATCTGCGACAAGGGCGGCGAATGCGATCTCCAAGACTTCTCGATGTCGTACGGCGCCGGCTCGAGCCGGCTCACCGAGCCGAAGCTGCATAAGCCGAAGCGCGTCGATCTCGGCCCGACGATCGTGCTCGATGAAGAGCGCTGCATCTTGTGCCGCCGCTGCACCCGGTTCGACGACGAGATCGCGCAGGAGCGCAACCTCATCGTCGCCGAGCGCGGGCACAAGTCGCTCATCTCGACGCGCGACGGCCGCGGCTACCATTCCTATTTCTCCGGGAACACGACGGAGATCTGTCCGGTCGGCGCGCTGACGAGCAAGGCTTACCGCTTCCGTTCGCGCCCCTGGGACCTCGGGCGGACGGATTCGGTGTGCACGCAATGCTCGGTCGGCTGCAACTTCCGCATCGACACGCGTTTCGGCCACGTCATGCGGACGTTCACGCGCGAAAACTCCGAGGTCGACGACGGCTGGCTGTGCGACCGAGGTCGCTATACCTTCAACTATATGTACTCGAAGGCTCGGCTTCGCCAGCCGCTCCTGCGCCGCGACCGCGAGCATCGGCCGGTCTCGTTCGATGAAGCGCTCGCGTTCGCAGCCGATCGGCTTGGCCCTGCGGCTGCCGCGAAGAAGGTCGGCGTCATCGGCGGGGGTCGCCTTTCAGACGAAGAGGCGTTCGCGCTGCAGAAGTTCACGCGGGAAGTGCTCGGCACGAACAACGTCGACTACCGGACGCACATCCAGCGG
>DASQJC010000178.1:0-7059 GCA_035631255.1 Candidatus Eremiobacteraceae bacterium
GGCCCGTCGGTCTTCCTGTTCTCCGAAGGCTCGTTCCCGCCGCTGCCCGCGCATCTGCTCGCACGCTACCAGCGCATCGACCGCCTGCCGTACGATTCGCACCCGGTCGGCGACGGGCCGTACGTCCTCAAGCAATGGGTGCACGGCTCCGATCTCATCTTCTCGCCGAACCCGCTTTACTGGCGCGGCGAACCGAAGGTGAACGAAGTCGACATCAAGATCGTGCCGAACTCGGTCAGCGACGTCAGCGAGCTCAAGACGCACGAGATCGACGTGCTCGACGGTGTCTCGAAGAATCTCATCGGCCAGCTGAGCTCGATCGACGGCATCCGCGTCATCAAGCAGCTGACGGCGAACTACCGGCATCTCGACTTCAACCTGCACAATCCGATTCTCGCAGACGTCACGGTGCGCCGCGCGATCGCGACCTCGGTCGATTTCGACAAGATCATCCGCGACGTCTATCACGGGCTCGGGCAACGCGCCTCGACCGTCATCCCGCCGATGTCGTGGGCGGCCAACGACCTCCAACCGTTGCCGTACGATCCCGCTGCGGCACGCAAATCGCTCGATGCCGACGGTTGGAAGGTCGGACCGAACGGCGTCCGCGTTCGTAATGGAGTGCGGTTGTCGCTGTCGATGTCGACGGCGACGGAGAATCTGCCCAATCAGATGGCGGAGCAGATCGTCGCCGCCGAACTGCATGATATCGGCGTCGACGTGACGATCAAGAACTACGCGACATCGGTGCTCTTCGCGCCGGACGGTCCGCTCTACGGGGACAAGTACGACATGGCATGGATCGTCAACACGGAAGGCACTGATCCCGATTTCCTCGGCCTCATCGGGTGCCAATATTGGCCGCCGCACGGCGCGAACACCGACTTCTACTGCAACCCGAAAGTCGATTCACTGCTCGAAGATGCGCAGGTCCATTACGACTTCGCGGTGCGAAAGCACGACTACGATCAGGCATCGAAGATCCTCATCGACGAGGTTCCATACGTCGTCGTCTATTGGGATGTCAACGTCGTCGCCGAGAACTCCGACGTGAAGAACTTCAAACCGTCGCCTTTCATCACCGACTTCTGGAACGCATGGGAATGGGAGATCTGATCACATTGGTCTACGCCGCACTATGGATCGTCGCGGCAAATACCGACAAGCCGGCTTTCACGACCGCCGTCCATGAAGTCGCGGGCGGCTTCTCTTCGGCGATCGCGTCGTGGAATGTGAGCACGAGCGGTGATGCGTGGATCGGCGTGCAGATGCGCGCACGCGTCGGAGATCGCTGGACGAATTGGTACGACATGGGTCATTGGAGCTCGGCTATCGACGGACACCGCCACTCGATAGCGAAGCAGTCGGACGCTGACGGCGAGGTCGATACCGACACGCTGAACTTGACGCACGCGGCGACGGCCGTGCAGCTGCGCGCGGATCTGCATCCGTCTTATGCTGGCGTGAAGCCTCAACTCCGTCTCCTCGCGGTGACGACCGACAACGGCGCCGAAGCGGCTGAAAGTGACGCGGTTGCGGCTGATGTCGGCGCGTGGGGCACGGATATCGACGTGCCGCAACTGACGCAGCGCGTCGGCAAGCAAGGCGGGGCGTACGGCGGCGGCGGCGGATCGTGGTGCTCGCCGACAAGCGTCGCGATGGTCATGGGCTATTGGGCGCGCAAACTCGACAAGCCGCAATGGGTCGTCGACGTGCCGACGGCGGCGAAGGGGACGTACGATCCGGTCTATGACGGTTGCGGCAACTGGCCGTTCAACGTCGCGTACGCGTCCGAACACGGACTTGCCGGCTACATCGAGCGCTTCTCATCGCTCGCCGATGTCGAACGTCTCGTCAAGATCGGCATTCCGGTGATCGCGAGCATCAAGGTCGCTCAGGGCGAGCTCGATGGAACGCCGTACGGAACCACGGACGGACATCTGCTTGTCGTCCGCGGCTTCACGGCGGACGGCGATGTCATCGTAAACGAACCGGATGGCCCACCAGGAGCGATCCGCCGCGTGTACAAGCGCGCGCAATTCGCGCACGTGTGGCAGCACGGCTCGCATGGCGCGGTCTACATCATCGCCCCACCCGCCGAGATCTCGTCGATCTCGAAATAACGACGTCGATCCTAAAAAGGAGCGGTCGAGACTTATCTCGACCGCCGCGGTCTTGGTTACGCCATCGACTCGCTCTGCGCTTGGCCAAATCGTGAGGTTTGGTGCGCCTGGACCGCACATACAGACCCCATTGCCGTCGGAAGGCGAGAAGCAGTTGGCATCGATGTAGACGTCAGCGAAGTTGCTCAAGATCGCGCCATCCCACCTCGACAACGCACTCGCCGACCCAAGTTGATACGCATCCATCCGGCCGCGCCGATCGCACAGCTGTTGAATCAAGGCGCGGGTCACGAGTGCCCAATGCTCGGCTTCCACGCCGGACATGCCGAGGTAGTCGGCAGCGACCCAGGCCGAGTCAAAACCCTCCGCGGTCGTCTGGTCGATCCACATACCTGGTCGCGCTTTACACAAGTCGCGGTCATGGGCAGCTTGGACGAGGAGCGCGATAGAGAACTCGACGGTGCTCTCCTCTGATTTTGCGAGTTGTTCGATTCTATGTGTGCTCGCGGCGCAGTCAGCGAAAGTCGAACTCGTAAAGCTCATGGCAAGGAAGATGATGACTCCAAACATCATCGTGATCTTCTCGAACGGGTCGACGCGATTCTCAACGCGATGCAGGCGATGAGCAAACCTAACAGTCCGCCGCTATAGATATCGAGCCAGAATGAGCTTGCCTGATTTTCGAACGGAGCCCCGAAGCTGCTGATCAGAACCATCCATAGGACTCCGCCTATTATCGTGGCCGGAACGGCATACGCCGCGACGCGAAGCGTCGGCACATCACCGCATATCGATAGATAGCACGCCGGGAATGCGAACAGGCCGAACGGTGCGCCGAATACCGCGCCTATAAGGCCTGCTCCGAATACGTTTGTAGCATCGACTGGCGGATTGTTCGCGAGCGCGAACAATCCCATGATCACGAAACCGCAAAACGCGCCGCCTATGATACCGACGCCGCTCGCCGTCACGATCGTCCAAAATTTCGATCGCTTGCGTACGCGGGCCGCCGGTGTCGCATCGTGTCCGACCACGCTCATCGAAGTCTCCTCCGCTACAGCCTTCGGACCAATCCGCGCGCTTCGGTTCCTTCGATTTCGGCACGAACTCGGGCTACAGGCCTCCGTGCCAAAAGTCGTGACTCAACGGGCCGAGCTTCGCTCGGCCTACTACATTAGGCACATAAAGCCGCGGCGGTCGAGCTAAAGCTCGACCGCTACAAACCAGATGATCAACGCCGAGCTTCGCTCGGCCTACTACATTGTCGGTTCGGGGCCGAGGCCGTGGCGCGCGACGGCGATGTCGACGATAAGGCCCGGCAACAGCGAACAGAACACGTCGTTCACCGGTTTCATCGCATCGAACTCGCCGTTCGGCATATTCAATGGATAAGGAAGCTGCTGCGCCGCCTCTTGCGCTGCCGCGTCGACCTTGTTGCACAGATCTCGGCGGCGGACGTCGGTGAGCATCGGCTTGACGTCCGACCAGAAGACTTCAAGCCAATCGGGATATGCACCGAGCGCACGATGCGTCGTGCTCACGAACGAGAGCCCGGCAGCTCGCTGCATCTCGTCGAACGCAGTGCGGACGCGCAACGGCGCCTCGCGTTCGTCGGCCATCGGCACTTGGAGTCCGCGGAAATCCGGCACGAGACGATCTCGATCGTCGTGGAGCGGCGGATGCGAGACGCCCCCGCCGCCGACAGGTTCGCCGCCGAGCGCGGTGCGCAGCGCCTGCGACACGATCGCGAGCTTCGGCAGCACGCCGTGGAAGATCTCGACGATCTCGCGCAGCTTGCGAAGATCGGCGTCGCCGTAGTTGCGCGCGCGAAGGTCTGCGGCGTGGTCCGATATCGACCAGGCGGCGACGCCATCGTCGGCGATGCCGGCGACGCGCCGCGCCTGCTCGACGAAAGGCGATGAAAGCATGCTCGGACGCAGCCGGCGCCAGGCATAGTCGAGAAATTTCGGCGTCGCGGCATATGCTTGGAACATTGCATCGACAAATGAGACGCGCAGCGATTCCTTGAGATCGCGATACGCCTCTTTGACGCGCTCGTCGGAGACCTCGGGTTCGCGGACGAGCGAGATGTTCTTCATTTCGGCGGCTCGACGGCCTTGATCCGCAATTCGCGCAATAGCTCGGGCTCGACGGTCGACGGCGCGTCGATCATGACGTCTTGGAAGCGCTGGTTCTTCGGGAAGGCGATCACTTCGCGGATCGATTCCGCACCGACCATCATCTGGATGATCCTGTCGACGCCCGGCGCGATACCCCCGTGCGGCGGCGCCCCGTACGAAAGCGCCTCGAGGAGAAAGCCGAAACGCGCTTCGACCTGCTCATCGGTGTAGCCGAGCAGACGGAAGATCTTGCGCTGCATCTCCGGGTCGTGGATACGGATAGATCCGCTTCCGAGCTCGGAGCCGTTGAGCACGACGTCGTAGTGCTGCGCGCGCAGTAGCAATGGATCGCCATCGAGAGATTCATACCCAGCCGCGGGCGCCGTGAACGGGTGATGCATCGGTCCGAGCGCCCCAGTCTCCGGGTCGCGCTCGAACAGCGGGAAGTCGAGCACCCAGCAGAACTCGAACCGCTTGGGGTCGCGCAAACCCTTAGCCGTCGCGACGTGCAGGCGCAGTTGGCCGGCGATCGCCAACGCGGCCGAAGGCACATCGGCGACGAGCAGGACGGCGTCACCGTCTTTCGCTCCGCCGATCCGGCGGATCTCCGAAAGGGCGGCATCCGTCAGCGCCGTCTTCGGCAGCGACGCCTTCACGCCGTCGGAGGCGAACGCGATCCACGCAAGCCCCTTGGCGCCGAGTTCCTGAGCAGTCGCGACGAGCGCGTCGAATTCTCGACGCGAGCGCGACGCGCCGCCATCGTCGACGATGCCGATGATCCGCTTGCCTTCAGCCAACGCATTCGCGAATATCTTGAACTCCGTCCCTGCGAACGCCGGGCTGTAATCCGCGAGTTCCATGCCGAAGCGCAAGTCGGGCTTGTCGACGCCGAAGCGCTCCATCGATTCCGCGAATGTCATACGCGGGAACGGTGTCGGCACGTCGATGCCTAGCGCCTCGCCGAACATCCGCTTGAACATCCCCTCGGTGAGCTCGATGACGTCTTCTTGCGTCGGGAACGTCATCTCGATGTCGATTTGGGTGAACTCAGGTTGCCGGTCCGCGCGCGACGCTTCGTCGCGGAAGCAACGCGCGATCTGGAAGTACCGGTGGAACCCGGCGACCATCAAGATCTGTTTGAAGAGCTGCGGCGATTGAGGCAGTGCGTAGAACGTGCCGGGGTGCAAACGGCTCGGCACGAGGAAGTCGCGCGCGCCTTCCGGCGTCTGCTTGATGAGCATTGGCGTCTCGATCTCGAGGAAGCCGCGCGAGTCGAGGTAGTCGCGCACCGCTTTGAGGGCGCGATGGCGCAGCGCGATGTTGCGCTGCAGTTTCGGCCGGCGTAGATCGAGGAAGCGATACTTCATCCGAAGGTTTTCGTCGACGTCTTCGTCGCCGTGGATCGGGAACGGCGGCGTGAGCGACCGGTTGAGCACGTCGACTTCCGCGCCGGCGATCTCGATCTCGCCGGTCGCGAGCGCTTTGTTCTCCGTACCCGCGGGGCGCCTTCGAACAACGCCGCGGACCGCGATGACGTCCTCGGATCGCAGCTTCGAGGCGGTCTCGGCGGCTGCGGGTGATACCGACGGATCGAACACCGTCTGCGTGATGCCGAAGCGATCGCGCACATCGACGAAGATGAGCCCGCCGTGATCGCGACTGCTGTTCACCCAGCCGCGGATCTCCGCATGCCCGCCGACCTTGGCGGCCGTCAGTTCGCCGCATGTCGCTCGCGCGAATGTCATCAACGCTTCGATGCTCCTACGGGCTCGCGCAGCGCGCGCTTCACCCCGGTGAGATAGTGATATTGATAGGCGATCTGCCGCGCGACGTACGGCCACGTGTTCTTCTTCGGCGTCTCGACCGACGCGCCGGCGCGTTCGATCGCTTCACGGACCGGCGTCGCGGCTTTGAGCAGCGAGTGGAGCGCGAGCGATACCGGCGTCATCCCGAGGTTCGCTTTCACCGCAAAATCCGGATGCTTGCGGTAGAACCGCACGGTCGAAACTCCGGCGAGCTCCATGCGCCCGATCTGCTCGCCGTAGCCGACCGGATGCCAGTGGTAATTGATCGCGTGAGGATCGTAGCAGATCTCGACGCCGCTCTTCTCCAACCGGTAGCCGAGTTCGAGGTCCTCGTGGCCGTACCCGGTGAACGACTCGTCGAATGCGCCGACCGCTTGAAGATCGTCGCGGCGCACGGACGCGTTTCCCGTGAGGAAGTAGAGCCAGGAGAGTTTGCGTCGAGTCGGCGGATGTAGCGGCCTGCGGACCGACGGGTCGTCGCGCTGCTGCCGATAGTCGTCGAGCGATTTCACCTGCAGCTCGCAGCCGACGACCGCGACACGTTCGCCCGGCGACTTGTGACCGAGCGCGTGGCGTTCGATGAGGTCGCGCGACGCGATGATATCGGCATCGGTGAACAACACGACCGGCGCGCGCGCGGCAGCAACACCGGCGTTGCGCGCGGCCGCGCGACCGCCGTAGGGTCCAGGCTCGTATCGTAGACGCTGCTCTCCCAACGAAGCGGCCATGGTACGCACGAACGCGTCGGTCCCGTCGTCGCTGCGCGAATCGGCGATGATGATCTCGTACGCGCTCGGGTCGACCGTCTGGTCGAGCAGCGACGGCAACACGACGCGCAGCGTGTCGATCCGGTTGTAGGTCGGCACGACGACCGAAACTTCCATATCGATATCGAGTTCTTCAGAGAGCCGAGCGCGCGTCCGCGTCCGGCGTCTTCTCCCCAGCGAGCCGCTGTGCGGCCGTCGCGATGTCGTCGATGAGCGGATCTGCCGTCGCTCCCGCCGGCTGTTT
>DASQJC010000179.1:0-3049 GCA_035631255.1 Candidatus Eremiobacteraceae bacterium
AGGATAGCCGCAGCCGAGGCCGTCTGTGACCCGCTCAGAGTCGTCGCGATGCCGAAGGTCAGCGAAACTATGAAGAGTGCGAGCCGTCGATGCAGCCGTGAAAGATCGAACACGAGTCCTCCGTGTCCCGTTTCCCTAGCCCGTAGAGCCGACTTTTGCGCTCGTCGTCGGCTCGCCTTCTCGCCGGCTGAAAAGCCACAAGAGATCGACCATGACGAGGTTTACCACCATGCTCGAACCTCCGTATGAGAAGAACGGCAGTGTGATCCCTGTGAGCGGCAAGAGTCCTAGGACCCCGCCGACGATGACGAAGACCTGGATGCCGATCGTCGCGGCGAAACCGATCGCGAGCAGCGAGCTGAATTTATCGGAAGCATAAAACGCGATGCGAATGCCGCGCACGACGAGCGCGAGATACAACGCGAGCAACGCGAGCGCACCTGCGACGCCGAATTCCTCACCCCACGCTGCGTAGACGTAATCGGTCGGCGCGTCGGGGATGAATCCCGGATGCCCCAAGTGATAGCCCGCTCCGAAAAGCCCGCCGTTTGCAAGCGCGAACAACGCTTGCTCAGCTTGATAGCCGCGGCCGAGCGGATCGCTCCACGGATCTTGCCAGACCGCGATGCGCGTCTGCACATAGCCGAAGTGCGACGCGACGAACCACGCGCCGAGCGCGAATACGACGACGGCGAGCGCGACGAGATCGAGCCGCCGCGACGCGACGTAGAGCATGACGAGGAAGATGCCGAGGAACAGGAACGCTTCGCCGACGTCGCGCTGCATGACGAGTGTGACGATCGACGCGCCCCACCCGAGCACGAGTGGACCGAGCAGCTTGAGGTTCGAAACGAGATCGGTCGGCGCGAGCGCACCGATCGCAGCACCGTTCTCCGTCAGATACGCCGCCATGAAGAACACCATGAAGATCTTGACGATCTCCACCGGCTGCACTTCGAACGAGCCGAAGCTGAACCACAGACGCGCGCCGTTCACCTCCGTGCCGAAGAACTGGAGCAGCGCGAAAAGCGCGATCGACGCGACCACCCACGAGTATTTGACGCGTGTGAGGCGGCGATATTGGCGCAAGAAGCGCTGCCCGACGATGATGATCGCAAGGCCGATCGCGATCCAGATCGCCTGGTGATCGCCGAGTTTCGAATCGAGGCGGGCGATAGCGAGCACGCCGAGCGTGCACGCACCGGCGACGAGCGGCCAGAGCGCTTCATCGAGATCGGCAGAATCGGGCGTGATGACGCGGATGAGCACGAAACCGATGGCGGGCAGCGCGAGCAGCCACCACGGGATCGACGCCGCGATCGGCAACAACAAAGCGAGCGCTACCGCGGCGCAGCAAAGAACGACGATAAGAGGAAGAGCGGTGCGCGCGCCGCGCGGAAGGGCTAGTGCCTGGATTGCGCCTGCCACTTTGCGACGACGGCGCTTGCCGCGGTCGGGTTGCTCACTGGATACCCTTTGTCGATAACGCGCTGGTCGGCGGCCGGCAACGACGTCACCTCTAGCGAGTAGCCCTCACGTTTCAACTGCAGCGGCAGACCCAAGAACGTGCCGGGGATTCCGGCAAAGAGTCCGACATCGCCCGTCGAGTCTGGTGCGAGATAGAGATGACTGTCACCGAACCAATAATCGCGAGCGATGGCGCCGGTGACGAAGAACAGGACGACCGCAATAGCGAACGCAGCGAGCGCGCGCCACGGCGGAATCGTCGATAGCGTCGTGGTCTCGACCGGAGGCCCGTGCATCGTCGCGTTGCGAGCGAGAATGACGGTCGCGTTATCGGTGCTTCCCGCCGCGCGGGCTGCGGCGACGATCCGTTCGGCCGCGGTTCGCGCGCTCTCGCGCGTCATCGCCGCGTTCTGCAATTCGGCCGAGCCGAGCACGCGCGATGCGCCGTCGGTGCACAGCATGAGAGCATCGTGACCGTGCAGTGTATAGTGCGCGATCTTCGTCTTCAACGCGCTCGCTTGCTCGACGCCGAGCGCCTGCGGCAGCAGCGCGGGGCCGAATGACTTGCGCGCCGGCCCGGGTTGCTGAGCGGCGCCGCTGCGCACGTACTCCGGGAAAAGCGACTCATCGCTCGTCAATTGCACGAGCTCGCCGCGGCGCAACAGATAAGCGCGCGAATCCCCGATATGTGCGATAAATGCTTGATTGCTGACGATGAGCGCGAGCGTGCACGTAGAGCAGGCCGACACGAGATCTTCGGTCGCACCGCCCATGCGCAGCAGACGCTCGTTGCCTTCCGCGAACGCGGACACGAGCAATTCGCGCATGTCGTTTGCGGTAAGGCTTCGCGGCGGGAACGTGGCGCGGCGAAGTTCGCGGCGGATGACGTCGCGGATCGCGTCTAGAGCGATCGCCGCCGACGGCACGTCTTGCGGCCGTCCGAAACCATCGGCGACTGCGAGCAGCGTGACGTTGCGGTGCAACTGCTCGTGACACCACGCGTCATCGTTGCAGCGCTGGCCGGTGCCGACGTCGGTGGTGACCGCAACCTCCATGGTCGCCGCTACCCTTTCGGATTTTTCGAGGCTCGAACCGCAAGGCCGAGAAAAACTATTTTGGCGGCTCCGAGGCCAATCCTGTCGCCGCGTCGCAGCGCGGTCGGTCCGTCGACCGGGCGACCATTCACATATGTACCGTTCGTCGAATTCATATCCTCGATGAGCGGGCCTGCGTCACAGTGGATCCGTGCGTGATGCTTGCTCACGGTCGAGTCGTCGAGCACGAGATCGCATCCCGGAACTCGTCCGATCGTCGCGCCGTTTTTCAACTCGACCGTTTCTGGAGGCCGCCCGCGGACGATCGCTTTCAGGCGCACGACCGTCTCTTGCCCTGCCGCCGTCGTCGGTTGACGTTCGGTATCAGGGTCGCGCAGCGCCCAAACCGCGAGAACGAACGCTGCCGCAGTGATGCCAAGCGATTCCCACTGTATCGAAGCGACGGCGCTCATATGTCAACTTTCTTAGCGGATGGCGCTGTCGACCTCTGCCATTGGGCCCATGTAGTAGGCCGAGCGAAGCTCGGC
>DASQJC010000180.1:0-3533 GCA_035631255.1 Candidatus Eremiobacteraceae bacterium
TGACCGTCCAAGACATCGAGACCGTCACGCCGCAGGTGCTCATCAACATCCGGCCGGTGGTCGCGGCGATCAAGGAGTTCTTCGGCTCGAGCCAGCTGTCGCAGTTCATGGACCAGACGAACTCGCTCGCCGGTCTCACGCACCGGCGCCGCCTCTCGGCGCTCGGCCCGGGGGGTCTGTCGCGCGAGCGCGCGGGCTTCGAAGTCCGCGACGTCCACCACAGCCACTACGGCCGCATCTGCCCGATCGAGACGCCGGAAGGTCCGAACATCGGACTCATCGGCTCGCTCGCGACGTACGCGCGCGTCAACAAGTACGGCTTCATCGAGACGCCGTACCGAATCGTGCGCAAGGGCGTCGTCACGGAAGACATCATCTATCTGACGGCGGACGAAGAGGACCAGTTCCGTATCGCGCAGGCGAACTCGGAGCTCGATTCGCGTAACCGTCTCATCAACGACCGCGTCATCTGCCGTTACGCAGAGGAGTACATCGAGTCGAGCCCGGCCGACGTCCATCTCATGGATGTCTCGCCGAAGCAGATCGTGTCGGTCGCGACCGCGCTCATACCGTTCCTCGAGCATGACGATGCGAACCGCGCGCTCATGGGCGCGAACATGCAGCGTCAGGCCGTGCCGCTCTTGCGGCCGGATTCGCCGCTCGTCGGCACCGGCGTCGAGTATCGTACGGCGAAGGATTCAGGCGGCGTCGTCGTGGCCGATGAGTCGGGCGAAGTCGTCGGCGTGACGGCCGACCTCATCGAGATCAAGAACAAGGCGGGCATCGTCAAGCGCTACCCGCTGCTCAAGTACATGCGCTCGAACGCCGGCACGTGCATCAACCAGACGCCGATCGTCGGCAAGGGCGAGCACATCAAGAAGGGCACGATCATCGCCGACGGACCGTCGAGCGACGGTGGCGAGCTTTCGCTCGGCCAGAACGTCCTCGTCGCGTTCATGCCGTGGGAAGGCTTCAACTACGAAGACGCGATCCTCATCTCCGAGAAGCTCGTCAAGGAAGACCGCTTCACCTCGATCCACATCGAGGAGTACGAGTGCGAGGCCCGCGATACGAAGCTCGGCCCCGAAGAGATCACGCGCGACATCCCCAACGTCGGTGAAGATGCGCTCCAGGATCTCGACGAGCAAGGCATCATCCGCATCGGCGCCGAGGTCCGTCCGGAAGACATCCTCGTCGGCAAGGTGACGCCGAAAGGCGAGACCGAGCTGACGGCCGAGGAGCGCCTGCTGCGCGCGATCTTCGGCGAGAAGTCGCGCGAAGTCCGCGACACGTCGTTGAAAGTGCCCCACGGCGAAAAGGGCAAAGTCATCGACGTCAAGGTCTTCAAGCGAGAGAACGGCGACGAGCTGTCGCCGGGCGTCAACGAGCTCGTCCGCGTCTACGTCGCGCAGAAGCGTAAGATACTGCAAGGCGACAAGATGGCCGGCCGCCACGGCAACAAGGGCGTCATCGCGAAGGTGCTGCCCGAAGAAGACATGCCGTATCTGCCGGACGGCACGCCGATCGAGATCGTGCTCAATCCGCTCGGCGTTCCGAGCCGTATGAACGTCGGCCAGATCATGGAGACGCATCTCGGCTGGGCCGCGAAGCTGCTCGGCACGCATATCGCGACGCCGGTCTTCGACGGCGCGCGCGCGTCCGACATCCGCCACTGGCTCGAGCGTGCGAACCTGCCGGCGAGCGGCAAAACCGTTTTGTACGACGGCCGCACCGGCGAGTCGTTCAACCGCGACGTCACGGTCGGCTACATCTACATGCTCAAGCTCGCGCATCTCGTCGACGACAAGATCCACGCGCGCTCGACCGGTCCGTATTCGATGATCACGCAGCAGCCGCTCGGCGGTAAAGCGCAGTTCGGCGGGCAGCGGTTCGGCGAGATGGAAGTGTGGGCGCTCGAGGCGTACGGCGCGGCGTACACGCTCCAAGAGCTCCTGACGGTGAAGTCCGACGACGTCGTCGGCCGCGTCAAGACATACGAAGCGATCGTCAAGGGCGAGAACGTGCTCGAACCGGGCGTGCCAGAATCGTTCAAGGTGCTCATCAAAGAGCTCCAGTCGCTCGCGCTCGACGTCAAAGTGCTGACGGAGAATCGCGAAGAGATCGAGATCCGGCTCACCGACGAAGACATGAGCGAAAAGGCGAGCGAGATCGGACTTCTCATGGGCGACGAAGACCCGAAGCTCGTCGCGCCTGCGCCGACGACGGCGGCTTCGCGGCCGCGACGTGCCGGTGCGGAAGGCGACGGCGAAGAGTCGGAGTCGTTGCCTGCGGCGACGAGCACTGCGGTGCTCGAGCCGGAGCCCGACGAAGACGAAGAGGATGCGGATCTGGGCGATTCGCTGTCGCTCGAGTCGCTCGGCGACGCCGGCCTCGGCTCGATCGAGGACGTAGAACCCTAGGCGTCGCCGGGGCGGCGCCTACCGAATATGTGGTATGCCGAGCGAAGCTCGGCTCGAGCGGCGAAGCCGCGAGATGGAAGAAAAAGACCTGAATGCTTGATGTAAATAATTTTGACGCGATGAAGATCGGGCTCGCAAGCCCGGAGCAGATCCGCGCGTGGTCGTTCGGCGAAGTGAAGAAGCCGGAGACGATCAACTACCGCACGCTCAAGCCCGAGCGCGACGGTCTGTTCTGCGAGAAGATCTTCGGCCCGACCAAAGACTGGGAGTGCCACTGCGGCAAGTATAAGCGCATCCGCTTCAAGGGGATGATCTGCGACCGCTGCGGCGTCGAGATCACGCGCGCGAAGGTGCGCCGCGAGCGCATGGGCCACATCGAGCTCGCGACGCCGGTGTCGCACATCTGGTACTTCAAGGGCGTGCCCTCGCGTATCGGCATCCTGCTCGACATGTCGCCGCGCCAGCTCGAGAAGGTCATCTATTTCGCCGCGTACATCGTCATCGATCCCGGCGGAACGCCGCTCGAGAAGCGCGAGATCCTGACTGAGCAGAAGTATCGCGAGCATCGCGAGAAGTTCGGCAACGCGTTTCGTGCAGGCATGGGCGCGGAAGCGATCCGCGAGCTGCTGCGCGACCTCAACCTGCACAAGCTGCAGGCCGAGCTGCGCTCCGAGTTCCAAGAGACGAGCGGTCAGAAGCGCATCAAGGCCATCAAGCGCCTTGAAGTCGTCGAAGCATTCCTCCAGTCGGGCAACAAGCCCGAGTGGATGGTCTTGTCGTGCATTCCGGTCATCCCGCCCGAACTGCGCCCGATGGTGCAGCTCGACGGCGGCCGCTTTGCGACCAGCGACCTCAACGATCTCTATCGCCGCGTCATCAACCGCAACAACCGTCTCAAACGGCTGCTGGAGCTTTCGGCTCCCGAGATCATCATCAAGAACGAGAAGCGCATGCTGCAAGAAGCGGTCGATGCGCTCGTCGACAACGGCCGGCGCGGACGTCCGGTGACGGGTCCGAACAACCGGCCGCTCAAGTCGCTGTCGGATATCCTCAAGGGCAAGCAGGGACGGTTCCGCCAGAACCTGCTCGGCAAGCGCGTCGATTACTCGGGCC
>DASQJC010000181.1:0-2266 GCA_035631255.1 Candidatus Eremiobacteraceae bacterium
GACGCCGGCGGCGAGAACGATCATGGAAATAGAGGTTGGTAGACGCATGGCATTTTATGTATCGGCTCGAGAACAGGATTACTTGAGCCCCCTCTTTGAGGGTTCTAGCCCAACAACGTCAGGACGATAACCACGACCGCAAGCGAAAGAACGGTTGCGAAAATAAGCGTGCCGCCTCCAATCGCCTCAAGCCACGCGGGCAGCGGCAACTCCAGAGGCTTGTAGGCGACGAGACGCTCCCGACAACGCAAACATCGTAGCCGGTCGGCCCTCATCCGCGCACCGCACTGCGAGCAGATGACGGACCCTATTTCCTCGAGCTCGTATCGTCCCTTCACGGCTATCGCACCTCACGCCACGAAAGCATCCGCACCCCTGCCGCGCCTTCACTGCGTGTCACGGTCGCTTCGAGGATCTTGTGTGTCGAGAATGGACCGAAGGCCTCCGCGCGCAGCGAGAGCACACCCGCGCCCGGGTTCAGTGGCGACGAGGTGCCGCACGGTGGCACGGCGGCCCCGCCATCGACGAGTGGATTGTTGTCGCACTCGGATGGGTCGTCCGCAACCATCACGATGCAGTAAAAGGGCGAGTTCACGGATCCCGTCGGCGTGAGGCTGTTCAACGGCCCCCACGCAAATGGCTGCCAACGAGGGTTGTTCAAGCCCCAAGGTCGTTCGTCCGTCACGCGGTTCATATCGTCGTCCGCACAGGCGCTCGGTTTCTGGCAATTCGCCACGTTGATCGCTTCCCCGAGATCGATGACCGTGCCGTCCGCGAGCGTCCGCCCGCCAGTCGGCGGTCCGTCAGTGAATGCGGACCGAGCAGCACCACCGAGAAGCGCGTTCCAGTCTGGAATGGGAACGAGCTCTCCGACGGCTTGCTCGAGCACCGCGTCGGCGGCGTACGTCGCTTCCGAAGCCGTGCGAAAGTTTCGCGTAACCTTCGACTCGGTCGTCGTGGTCAGAATCAACGCCGTCCCGAGCGCGATCATCATCGTCATCGCCATGAGCGCGATGACGAGCGCGCTGCCCCGTTCGCTTCGCAAGCTGGCCATCACCGTCACCTTCCCAGATTGAGGTTGCGGGGGCTGACGTCGAAACGAATCGCTTGGTCCGGGATCGTGTTCGACAGCGACCGCGATGTCCCGCCATTCGCGAACAGTGCGTCTGGACCAGTCATTAACGAGCCAAAGCCACGCAGCGCGCGGTTCCCCGTCTGCACACGGATGGTGACCCGAACCTTTCGGATGCGAAGCAAATCAGCGTCGTACCGATTCGAGTTCGCCTCGTCTGGGCACCAGGGTCCATCCGTCAGACTTGCGGATGTCAGCGGTACCAACCCACCGCTGCCGCCGCCCATCGCTACCAGTCTCGACAAGTACATCCGCTCGTAGCCAGTGCCTCGTATCGTCCACACACAGTTCTCTCCCGGCGGCCAGCCTGCAATTGGCGTCGAGGCGTCGAGACCCGGAGGCGCGGGACCGTAGGTCGTCGATAGCGTGCTCGTGCTGGACGGCACCAGCGCAGGCGGCAGCGGATCGCCGTAATACTCAAAGCTCAGCCCGACGACGTTGTCGAGGACAGGAATGGCGGTGCCGAGCCCGTCGTCTTGCATCAGCTGATTGGTGTCGAATTTCAGAAAATAAGATCGCGACGTCACTTCGGAAATGCGGGACGGCACCTTGTATGCGCGAGAGAACGTGCCTTGTTGAAGATGCTGGAAATCGAGGTCGGCACCGGACTCGTCGACAGCAGTGACCACGAACTCGTCGAAGGCGCCGGTGCCGTCGTAAATGACAGCGTGCGTCGCATCGTCTGGACTGGTGCTTGTGTGAAATCCGCAGAGCGGATCGGCCACGTCTGACAAGCCAGGCTTGAAGGGACAACCGGACTCTTGGTTGACCTGAATCCACGAGTCCGGTGACGCCATGTCCGACTTGAGTGAGGTTTGCGCCGCCGTCGACGGCACGTAGATGATCGTGATGCGGTCTACAAAGAACCTTCCCGGCCCGTCGTCATTCGAGCTGGAGGACTGCACGTACGGAAGCACTGGCGCAAAATAGTTGGCGAGACTGCGAGCTGTCTGATTGGTCGTCGTGTCATTCAGACCGGAGTACGACCCGGCGCCGGCGTTGAGCAAGTCGTGTTTCAACTGGCTCACACCGACGCGAAGACGCTGCTGCAAGTCTGCGACTTCCGGCTGCATCCCAAACGCGCTCGACGATGGATTGAGGACGCGAAATACGCCGGCAGTGACGACGACCATG
>DASQJC010000182.1:0-4778 GCA_035631255.1 Candidatus Eremiobacteraceae bacterium
AGTCGTGAACTTATCGGTTGCGCCGTCGACGACTTCGATCTGTCCGGTGCCGATGTCGGCGACGTACACCATGTCGGTGCGCGTGTCCACATCGACCGCGGATGGGTTTGCGAAGTTGGGGAATGGACCCACTGTCTTCAGGCTGTGGGTCGCCTCGTCGATCACGGTCATGTTGTCCGACGTCTGGTTCGCCACGTAGACCTTGCCGGTCACTTGATCCACCGCAACGGCGGACGGCCCGAGGGCGTTCGGGTCGCGGAGCGTGCGGATGCGGTTCGTCGCGCCGTCGATCTCGGTCACGTTGGCGCTCGCGTCGTTGGCGACGAATATCCTGTTAGTACGTTCGTCGACCGCGATCGCTATTGGAGCGGAGGCGTTTGGATCGTCAAGATCTTGGATCGAGTTGGTGAGCCCGTCGATGACTGAGAGGTTTCCGCTTCGGTTATTGACGACGTACACCTTATCGGTACGTTCGTCCACCGCGAGAGTGCGGGGGCCGCGCGCCAGTGGATCCTGGATTTTTAGCGTGTTGTCGGTTTTTCCATCGATGATGCTAACGCTATTGCCGGGGCCATCGTTGGCAACGTAGATTCGATCGGTCACACGGTCGATCGCGATCGCGGTGGGGTTCAACCCAACGGGCACGGTATCGATGACACGCGGACCCATCTGGACGGCATGGCCGAATGGAAAGCTCAGCAGCGCAGCGATGACAAGCTGGATCATGACGCACCTCTAGATATTTCGAACGAATACCCGGCAGCGAGACTTCGGTAGCCGCGCCGCTGCCCCCGCCGACCCAACTTCCACGTTCTGGAGCACTGCGAAAAACGCAGTGGAGCGATCGCCCTCGCAACTGACGAAAAGCGCCAACTTCCTGCCAAGAATTGCTGACCAATTTGAGACTCGCCGAGCGAGTCGCCTCGACGGCGACTCACTCGTGCGAATCTCGAACTCGCCTCCCGTGGCGGGCTCGGCTTACGGCGTGTAGATCTGAAGTCTCTTCGAGAAGAACGGTTGACCAAAGAACGGCGAGCCGCCGATGCAGTAGAGCTGACCGTTCACCGTCGCCGACGCCGGACCGATTTCAGCGAACGGAACGTGTGCGAGTTCGGTCCATCTGTCCGCGGCGACATTGTATGCGTCGAGCCGGTTGCTCGCACCACGGATGGGTTGGAACTTCAGGCCCTCCGCAGCGTAAAGCGAACCACCGATGGACCCCGTGCACCCGCCATATCGGAAGTCTTTCATCGAACGCTTAGTCGTCCAGGCGTTGGTGCCGATATCGTATACCTCGTTGTCGAGGCTTGGCCCGTTGCCGACAAAGCCTCCGGCCGATACGATGACATCGCCAACCGCGGCCGTATAGGCAAATGCCTTCGCGACGTTCAGCGGGGCCGCTGTGGTCCACGAA
Source organism: Candidatus Eremiobacteraceae bacterium (assembly GCA_035631255.1). Lineage (GTDB taxonomy): Bacteria > Vulcanimicrobiota > Vulcanimicrobiia > Eremiobacterales > Eremiobacteraceae > JANWLL01. Next base: position 1,415 of record DASQJC010000182.1, read on the forward strand.
TCGGTTCCGGGATCATAGACCTGCAAGCCATTGAATGACTGCCCGCTGCTATTGTCCAGTCCGCCCACGACGTAGATCAAACCGTTGGCCGTTGTCGCCGTCATGCTGTCGACCGGGACCGGAAGCGACGCTTTGGTCGTCCAGGTGTTACTGACTGGGTCGTATGCTTCGACAGTCGCGAGCGGCGTGCCGTCAAACGTCTCGCCGCCTATCGCATAGACGAGCCCGTTCAACCCGACCGCCGCGAGCGCTGTGCGCCTCGTCGGCATACGTTTGCCGGTGGTCCACGTGTTGGTCGTCGTGTCGTAGATGTCGTTCTCGTTCAGGACCTCGATGTGGATCTCGCCACCCACCAAGTATATGTCGTTGCCGACGACTGCGGCAGCTCCGGTGAACTGTTTCGTCGGCGCCGGCGCGCCTTGTGACCAAGTGTTAGATGTAGCCGTATGGCTTTGCACGAGCTGCGCCGTCATAGCGTGCGGAAGAGCGGTGTTGGCGCCCGAGCATGCCGTAAGGGACGCCAAAGCTGCGAGCATCAGCGTCGGAACGATCGGTGAACGATGAGCTTTCATCCTATCTACCTCCAATTGGTTGCTCGTCGTCCTTCGCGAGCAATCCGAGCCTTTTGGCGCACGCAAGACACACGTAGGTCTCGTTGAGGAGCAGCATAGGGCACTTCGTGTTGTCGCAGACCGAGCAGTTCTTGCCTGGCCGCGTGTTCGTCATCGAAGATCCATCCCAACGTGTCATACGTACCTGCGAGCTCGGTCGAAACTGAACCGACACGCCATCACGGCTTAGTGTAGTCGCAGGTCGAGCGGGAGGCAATATATACCGTTTGTCATACACTCAGAGACCCGACGACGTTGAGGCAGCCTCATATAAGTAAGACTTCACGCGGCTTTCTTGGAATATTCAGGCGCTTCGGGCATAGTGGTGTCGTAAAGCGTTAGTACCTTTGGGGATATCTTTGCGTGCCGTGGTTTTGGGATGCGCTCTCTCCATCCGGCGCTTCATTGCCGGCCATCGTCAAGCCGGCGTTTGCGCCGTTCGTCGGGCGCGCCGCCGAGCTCAAGGCTTTGGGCGATGCGATCGAGTCGCTGAAGTCGGGGTTTGGCGACGTGATCGCGCTCGAGGGCGCGCGCGGCAGCGGTAAGCATCGACTGCTCGCCGAGCTCCGGTCACCGATGGGCGCCGTCGAGGTCGAGTGGCAGACGGCGTCTATTTTGGCCCTCGACAATTCGGTTTTGAACCGAGGAAACGACCAAGGCCCGCGACCACCGCGCGTCCTCATAGTCGAACACACAGAACGAGCTTCGTCGCACGACGCATCGGCGCTGCGTAACATCATCAGGACCGCGCGCGATGATCGTACGCTGCTAATCCTCCTCTTCGAGACTGGCGTCGAGTCTCGATCCTCACGCGATCACGAAGATACGCTCATCGAGCGCGCCTCCGTGCGGCTTGCGCTCAAACCTCTTGCGGACGATGAGATGCGAGCGATCCTCAAGCGCTGCTGCGAGGATGGTGCGCCCGTACCGAGCGATGTCGCGACCGCGTGTATCGAGCTTGGCGGCGGCAATCCCGGATACTTACTCGAGATCCTCACCTCACTTCAAAGCAAGCGGCCTACGCTTCCGATCGCTCGAGATGAAGTAGACGCTCGGACAGACGGCCTGCTCCCGTTCGAACTCCGCGTGCTCCGAGCGGTGTCCGTAGCGGGTACCGCGACGGCGCGACAGCTGATCCTCATGCTCAGGTCGAACCACGACCAGACGGTGGAAGCGTTGCAGACACTCTGCGATCGAGGCATCCTCGCCAGTAGCGACGATGGACACGGGTCGACGTACCGCTTCGCACGCCCGCTCTGGCGCTTCGTCATTTACTACGACATCACGGCCGACGCTCGAACGATTCTCCATAACGCCGCCGTTCGATACCTTTCGAAGCGTTCGGACAAGCGGCCCGCCGCGATGGCGGAACATCTCGCTCACGGCGGTCGGACAGCGCGTGCGGTCGGAGAGGCCGTCTCGGCCATCGACATCGCGCTACGCGACCGGAACTACGTCGAGGCTGCGCGATGGAGCCGGTATGTATTGCACTTCGCGCGTGACGTCGACGCGAGACTTCTCGCCCGTGAGCGGCTCGCGGTTTCGCTCGAGATGCTTGGTGCAGGCGAGTCCGCGGTGCTTGAATACGTCAACGGTTTGCAGGAGGCTCAGCGCAACGGGCGTCGAGCTGACGTCGACCAGTTCGCGGAGGGACTCGCCGTCACTCAATTCGTGCGAGGCCGCTCCGCCGAAGCGCTCGATTCCCTGACGCGCGTGCTTGCGGATAGGAAGGGTGGCTCTCATCCGCCGCCGCGCCTGCTCGCGCTCGGCGCCTATCTGAGCGTCGTATCCGCTTCGAAGCCCGACGCATGGTTGTCGCAGCTCGAGGGTAGCGACGCGGCACAGATCACGCCGAGCGATCTCGTACGCATCCATGCAAGCCGGGCATTCGCTTTTCTCCACGGCGGCGACGTTGCAAGCGCGGAACGAGAAGTCCAAGCCGGACTCGTCGTCGGCGATGGGTCGGAGGATCCGATCGTCCGGATCAAGGCCTTTGAATTGGCGGGCGAGATCGCCGCGTCGATGGGAGACATGAGTCGCGCGGTCTCCTTTTGCACGAGCGCCTTCGCGTGCACCGCGGACTCCTCGCCGGCGGTGTTGTCGATCTCAAAGGTCAGCCAGATGGCCTATTTGCGGCGGGGTGCCGCGGCGAATCTCGCTCAATACCTCGCGCTCTCGGGCGACGTTTCCCACGCTCTCGAAGTGTGCATGACATTCCGCCACGCACCGTATGTGGCTGGTGACCTGACGTGGGTGATGCTGCGCTTCAGCGAGATGTTTGCGGAGATGCTAGCGGGCGTGGAGCATCCGGAAGTCAGGGACCCGGGTTGTTCTGGCACAGCTCTTCTCGACGTCGCGATCGAATGGAATCAACGGACATCGATTTCGTTCGCTGCGAGCGCGCTTGCACTTCGATTGTATCGCGCTGGAGACCACGGATCTGCCCGCGACGTCTTGCATCGCGGGCTCGAGTCGCTGACCGACTGTACCGATGCATGGCTGCTTCTGACCACGGCCGCCCAGATAGGGCGCCCTGCCGATTTCCGCCGAGTCCGAGAACTCGCTTCAAAAGGTTTGCTCGCGCGGACGCCGTTCTATCGAGCCGTCGGATCACTGACCAATGCGCTCTACGACAAAAGGCAGCATCGAGCCTCAAGACGCACTTCGTCGGATGTCGCCCTCGCTCGCGACATTTTTGAGCAGCTCGGCAATATCTATTTGAAGAACCTCTGCGATGCGTGCGTCAGACGTCC
>DASQJC010000183.1:0-2973 GCA_035631255.1 Candidatus Eremiobacteraceae bacterium
CGTTGCCCATGACGCCGGCGCCGAGCACTGCGACCTTGAGGCTCAAGCGTTGCCTCCGCCGATGCGGCCCTCGCCGCGCTCGTGGGCGAACAGCTCGATGCTGTCCGCGAACTGGCGGATCATCTTGACGGCGCGCGACATCCGCGCCCACGCGAGGTCGCGCCTCACCGAGATCGCTCCACGGTTGCCGTCGACGATGTATGCCGACGCGAGCGATACCTGGGAGACCGCGGACGGCCAGCGAGCATCGAAGTCTTCCGCCGCTTGCGACTGGACGCCGACTCGATCGACGACTGGCGGCGCGGGCGCGTCGGGATTCGCGAGCGCGACCTCGAGCCGCGAGAGCGCGTACTCCATGACCGACTTGTTGAAGCTCGTCAACAAGAGCCGAAGGCGGATCCGAATCATGCTCGCGCCATTCTATTCTGACGACGAGCGTTCATCTTAGCGCTAGGGCGACGCCGGCTCGAGTCGCAGCGTATCGGTCGTCGCCTTCATGACCGCGGCATCGCTGAACGGCGTCGTCCGATACTCGACGTCGACCCAGTCGCGCTCCATATCGACGTAGTGCGGATCCGTCCACACGCCGGATTCGCCTAGAGTCAGCAACATCGACGAATGATCCCAATCGCCGGTATCGCCGACGAAGCGCATCGACGGGCCGAAATCGGGCCGGCTTTGGAACACCGTGTACGGATCGCCGCGCTGCGGCACCGTCGGAGCGCTCAATAACGTGAGCGGCCAGCCGATCGCGAGCGGATGCTCGTAGACCGCGGCATTCGCGTCGCCCCATTTCTCGAGCGGATGCTGTGGATATTTCAGGGCCGTCTCGGCGTCATGCGCCGCCGGCAAGAGAGCTTTCAAAATGTCGGCCCGCGTGAAGCCGATCTTCGCGAGCGTGTTGTCTCCATCGAGGGCGCGGATGATCGGCGTGATCGAGTGGGAGTGCTCGTCGTAGCGTTTGAGAAGCGCAGGGCCGATCGGCTTCGCCAGCAGCCGGTCTTGAAGCGCGCGATCGAGCGCGGCGAGGAACGTCGGCGCAGTCGCGTCGACGTCGGTGTCACCGTTCCACGCGACTATCAATGAAGCGAGTTGTCGATCCGCCGGCGATGACGAGGCGGAGAGTATCGGAGCCGCGACTTTCGCCAGCTCCGATCTCGGATAGTCGAAGTCGTCGCCTTGGATCGCGCCGAGCGCTTCAGGGGTTCGCTTTCCGGGCGGTGTGAGCCGTGCGGTTATCTCGTGGATCCTATAAGGCGACAGATAGTCGCGTGAGAGCGACGGTGCGAAGCCGTCGGGCACGACCTCGTTGTTCGCGGTCGCGAGGAAGCCGCGCGGCGGGTCGAGCGCGTGCGGCAAGGTGTCGAACGGCACGTCGCCTTTCCACGCGAAACGGTCGTCTTGCCCCTCGACGGGCATCGTGCCGTCGCCGGCGACGCGCAAGGGAACGCGGCCCGCATCTTGATAGCCGATGTGGCCATCGACATCCGCGTATGCGAAATTGAGCGTCGGCCCGACGAGTTCGGAAAGCGCCTTCCGGAACTGCGGCCAATCGGTTGCGCGATCCCAATCGAGGACGGCATCGATGCTCGTGCCTTCTTGAAGCGCCGTCCATGACAAGGCGAGCCCCTTCGTATCCGATCGTTTTATCACGGGTCCGTGCCTCGTGATGAGTACGTCGAGCATGAGCGGCGCGCGGCCCTTGATGTCGATGCGCTCGGTGCGATGCTGAGCCTGGATCCACTTGCCGTTCGCGAGATACAGATCGGACTTCGCCGATTTGAAACGCTCGACGAACAGATCCTCGACGTCCTCGGCGGCGCTCGTCACGCCGAAGGCGATGCGGCTATTGTGTCCGATGATGATGCCGGGCAAGCCCGGCAAGGTGAAGCCTTCGACGTCGTACCCGTCACCTTCGATCTGCGCGACCCACCACGTGCTCGGCAGCGTATGGTCGAGATGCGTATCGTTCGACAAGACCGGCTTGCCCGTCGTCGTGCGCGACGCCGCAACGGTCCAATTGTTCGAGCCTTGGTGATCGGCTTGCGGCGGCGAGTCAACTCCAAGCAATTGCGCGAGATGAAGCGGGGGCGCGTCCATCGGCATATTCGCCGTGCTCGGGGCAGGCTTTGCAGCCGGCGGCGCATAGCCTGGCATGTACTCCTCGAGGGTAGGCAACTGGAAGTCCGTGAGCGCGTGCGCGGCGACGCTCCCGACTTTATCGGCGATATCGGAGCGAAGGAGGATGTCTTTCCAATTGTCGTCTTGCTGCTTGGTTATGAGCAATCCGACCGCGAGCGAATCGGCCGGCGTCCACCGATCCGGCTTATAGCCGAGCATCTGGAACTCTATCGGCAAGGCACGCGTCGACGCGGCGGCGTTAACGCCCGCCGCATACGATTCGAGTATCTGGCGTTCGGCCGGCGTCGCTTGATCGAACGCATCCTGCGCCGCCTCCGAGAGGCCGATCGTCCGATAGTATTTGTCGACGTCGAGCGCGATAGGCCCAAATATTTGAGACAGATCTCCTTCGGCTTCGCGACGTAATAGATCCATCTGCCACAGACGATCTTGCGCGCACGCGAAGCCCTCCCCGTAGAAGAGATCTGATGCCGAGGAGGCTTGGATGTGGGGTATGCCGCGATCGTCGCGACGGATAGTCACTTCGGATTTGACGCCGGCTGCATCGATCGTACCGTCGAGTTTCGGCAGCGGCGCCCTGATGAGCCACGCCGCGGCGAGGACGGCGATTCCGACTAGTACGCCGAGGATGACGAGCGCGGCTCGGATCGGCGCGATGTGGGCGCCGTGACGGCTGCGTGCGACTCCCATACTTATAGGAAGCCGCCGCAGGAGCACACAGAAAGACCGGCTCGCCGCATCGGGCGTTCATGTGCGCGCCTGCTCGAGTTGCTCCCTGCTTTATACGACATGAAGCTACGTGTCATGATCGACGTAGTATGTGCCGCGGAT
>DASQJC010000184.1:0-10286 GCA_035631255.1 Candidatus Eremiobacteraceae bacterium
CGGCGAGTTTTTCGGCTTTCTCGGTCCGAACGGCGCCGGCAAGACGACGACGATCAACGCGATCGTCGGGCTCGCCACTTTCCAATCGGGGTCGATCGAGGTATTCGGTCACGACGTCGTGCGCGATTTTCGATCGGCACGCGCGCACATCGGACTCTCGCCGCAAGAGTTCAACTTCGACCGCTATCTCACGGTTGAGGAGATCCTTCTCTATCAAGGCGGCTACTACGGGATGCGCATGCCGCACGCGCGTTCGCGCGCGCACGAGCTGCTCGAACGTTTCGAGCTCACCGACAAACGGCGCGTCGTGCCGCTCATGCTTTCGGGCGGCATGAAGCGCCGTCTCTCGCTCGCTCGCGCACTCATGCACGAACCGCAGCTGCTCATCCTCGACGAGCCGACCGCAGGCATGGATGTCGAACTGCGTCTCGAGCTGTGGGAGTTCTTGCGGAACATCAATGCCGGCGGCATGACGATCGTCATGACCTCGCACTACCTCGAAGAGGTCGAGATGCTCTGCAACCGCATCGGGATCATCAATCACGGCAAGCTCGTGACGCTCGAAGAGAAGTCGGCGCTCATCGCGAGCCACGGCGACGCGTCGCTCCAGGACGTCTTCCTCGAGCTCGTCGGCCGGCGCACGCGTGGTTAATTTCGTCGGCCTTTGGGCGCTCGTCCGACGCGAGATGAAGCGGACGATGATGGTCATCAATCAGGTCATCTGGCCGCCGGTCATCACGACGGTGCTCTACATCTATGTGTTCGGGTTCTCGCTCGGACCGCGCATCAAAGACGTCGACGGTGTGCCGTATGTCGAGTTTCTCCTGCCCGGCCTCGTCATGTTCAACGTCATCACGTCATCGTACGATGAGACGTCGTCATCGATGTTCCAGCAGCGTTTCATGAACTCGATCCAGGAGCTGCTCATCGCCCCGCTCTCGTATGTCGAGATCCTCGTCGGCTTTCTTGCGGGCAGCGTGCTTCGAGGGATCGTCATCGGCACGATGGTGATGGTGCTCGGCTTCGGACTCGTCCATTTCGTGCCGCGCGATGTCGGCACGTACCTGTATTTCATGGTCGTGACGTCGCTGCTCTTCTCGGCCTGCGGACTCATCGCCGGACTTCTGGGCAAGACGTTCGACAATCTCGCGATCATCAACACATTTATCATTTCGCCGCTGACGTTCATCGGCGGCATCTTCTCGAGCTCGTCGATGCTGCCGCCGACCCTTGCGAAGCTCGCGAACGTCAATCCGATGGTCTACATGATCGACGGATTTCGCTACTCGTACACCGGCAGCGTCGAATACGGACTATTCGTCGACGGCCTTGTCGTGCTCGTGCTCGCGCTGGCCGCTCTTGCCGTCGCCTTCATCATGATGAAGCGCGGTGTCAACCTGCGCGTATAGGGCCCGTAGAAAATGTAGCGGTCGAGCTTTAGCTCGACCGCCGCGGCCTCACCTTAGTTGAGCGTCTTGCTCTTCGACGTGAGAACGGTGAGCGGCCGGCCTTCGAAGGCTTCGACTTGTTTGCGGCGCTCGTCGGACATCGGCATCGAACGATTCTTCTTCGTGTCGAACATGACGGCCGCCGTGAAGACCTCGGCGATGAGCTTCCCGGTCTTCGCGTCGGTGATCTCGTGCTCCATGAGCCAGCTCGATCTGCGAAGCTCGGTGACGCGAACGCCGACGAGCAGCTCGTCGCCGAGATGCGCCGGCGCGTGATAGCGCGCGCTCAACTCGGCGAGGACGAAATCGAAATCGGCGACGTCTTTGATGCCGCTGATCATCTGCCAATATTCGTTGCGCGCCGCTTCTGCATACGTGAGGTAGACGACGTGATTGACGTGACGCATCCCGTCGAGGTCGCGGAAGATGACCTTGAATGGGCGCACGTACTTGAAACGGCTCTCGCTCACGTGATGAAGCTCCCGTAAACTGCAGACGGCGATGCCGCGAGCGTTAGAGCCCGCAGGTCACGGGCGCTTCGTCGGTTTCCTCGTCTGGGCCTCGATGGCCGCGACCGCCGCTTGCGCGCCTTGTCGCAGCCGAACGTCTTCGGTCGTCTCCGCAAATCGTTCGAGCGGCGGAATGGCTTTAGGATCGCCACGTTGCCCTAGCGCGCGGAAGATCGCGAAATTCGTCCTCAGGTTCGGATCGCCGAGTAGGCCGGCGAGATACGCGGTCACATGTGCGTCACCTTTGCCGATCGTCCCGAGCGACCCGATCGCCGCGTTGCGCGACGCCTGCGGCGCACCGTACTTCGCGTAGCGCTCCTCTAGAGCGATCGCGCCGCTTTTCTCGACGAGCGCGTAGCCGCGCAGCGCCGCCGATGCTATTTCGCCGTTGTCCGATCGCTCGTCGAGCGCGCGCGCGAGGATCGGTGTGATGCCGGACGCGTCGAAATGGGCAAGAGTCGTGACCGATTCGGCGACGGTCGCATACGACGGATCGCCATTCGCCAGCTTCTTGAGCGTCGCGACGGTTGCGGGGTCGGAGCTGAAGTCGGCGAGCGCAGCAGCGGCAGCGGCGCGAACGTGAGCGCTCGAGTCGCCGAGCGCGTTGAACAGCGCCGATTTCGCCGCGGCATTCGGCGCGAGATTGTCGAACGAATCGACGATCGACGCCCGCGCATCTGCGTACGGTTCGTGGCGCAGAAACCATGCCGCACTCGCGATCTCGGCGGCGCTCGGCGTGTTACTCGCGATGAGCGTCTGCGCCGCGCCGAGCCTATCAAGCACTGACGGCGCGTTACGCATCTGATAGTCGAGTGCTGCGTCGGATTTCTTGAACGTCACCTTCGACAGGACGTTGTGTCCGGGGTCGAAGAGCACCATCGCCGGGTTCGATGCGCACGGGATATCGAACGTTTTCGAGCGAACGTCATCTTGAACCGTCGTCGTCGACATCTTGCCGTCCGCCGTCTGGAGCTCGATGGCGATCGGCATCCTGAAGACGGCCGGCGTATTCCACGCCGTCGATTGGGTCTGATCGACGTTCAACTGGATGACGTGCGCGGCATCATCGTATTTGTACGAAACCGTGTATTCGGGGAAGCCGGCCTTGTAGAGCCACTCATCGACGAACCAGTGGAGATCCTCACCGGTCGTCTGCTCGACAGACGCTTCCCACTCTTGCGTGTTCGCGCTCTTCGCCGCGTATTGGGTGAGGAACGCGGTTTGCGATTTCCGATATTCATAGGTGCCAAGCACCGTGTGGAACATGTGGAGAACGAGACCGGCCTTTGAGTAGCCGTCCGCATCGAAGAGGTCGATCGGGTCGCCGTAGACTTCCGTGACTATTGGGTGACGGACTCGCGCGTCCTCAGTGAATACCTCGTCCATCATGCCTTGGCGATCCATGTCGAACGCGTCTTCGCCGTGGGCGTGTTCGCGATAGAGCGCCTCGTAGTACGTCGCGTACCCTTCGTTAAGCCAGACTTGGCCCCAGTCTTGCATCGTCTCGAGATCGCCCCACCACTGATGGGCGAGCTCGTGCGCGACGAGCCCTTCGCTATCGTCGTCGAGCTCGGCGCGATGGTTGTGGAGCGTCGTCGACGTTTGCGTCGTCGCAGACATATTCTCCATGCCGCCGTAGGTGAAATCGACGACCGCGGACTGCGCATATTTCTCGTAGGGATACGGATAGTTGTTGAATTTCTGGAAGAACGCGATCATGTCGGGCGTCGCACGGAAGTCGTAGGCGACTTCGGTTCGATCGGCCGGGGGCGCATAGTATGTCACGGGCAGTTTGCCGAGATGGTCGGTCCATTGCGCGAACGTGCCGGCGACGATGGAGATGAGATAGGTCGAGTGCGGCACGGACTCGACCCAATCGTACGTGACGGTCCTGGTCGCTGTGTTGTGCGTGACGTACTTAAGCGCGCCGTTGCTGACGACCGTCTGGCCTTCGGGAACGGTGATGACCGTTTCGCTCGTCGCTTTCTCGTCCGGCCAGTCGTACGTCGGAAACCAGAAATGGTTGTCGATCATCTCGCCTTGGGACCAGACTTCCCATGGCCGATCCGGATAGTAGCTGTCCGGCCGCACGAAATAGACGCCCTTCGTCGGGTGCGCCGTGTATTTCGTTTCGATCGCGATCTTGGTCCCGACGTCCACTGCCTTCGGTAAGAACACTCGAAGCGTTTCACCGAAGGTCTGGTAACGCAGTTTCTGGCCGCCAGCCTCGCCGACCGATGTGTAATGGAGATCCGCGGAATCTAAATCGACGAACGTCGTCGCCGGATGGATCGTCGTGACGGTGTTCGTCACATCGCCGAAGACCGTCCCCGCGCGTTCGTCGAACGATGCGACGACCTTCACGTCGTTCAGCTGGTACTCGTGATAGCGCGGCGGGTGATAGAAAGCGTGGCCACCGCCGAAAGGCATCCGATGATCGGTGGGCTTTGCAGGAGCAGCGATCGCGGAAGTTGCGACGGAGATGAAGAGGCACGCCGCCGCCAAGATGATGACGCGTATTCTCATGGCTTTGAAGTACGAGTCCGCGCTTATCTCGGCCTTCCGTTTTACCACCGACGACAAATGTAGTTGGCCGAGCGAAGCTCGGCTCAGGTGGCGATGGAGCGGTCGACCTTTATGGCTCGTGTGGTATGCCGAGCGAAGCTCGGCGTTGTAGCGGTCGAGCTTTAGCTCGACCGTGCAGGTGCGTCCGTTGCGCGACGGCAAACGCGAACGTATGGAAGCATCCACGTCTCTCCTCGCTCCACACGACCGCGCAGCCGCCTGGGCGCTCATCCAAGAGCACGTCCGCGAAGAGGGCCTCCGTCGTCACATGCTCGCGGTCGAGTGCGTTATGCGCGCTTACGCGCGCAAATTCGGAGAGGACGAGGAGCGGTGGGGTGTCACCGGCCTTCTACACGATTTCGATTGGGAGATCCATCCGAACACCGAGCAGCATCCCGAAGCTGGCTGCAAGATGCTCGAAGCCTCAGGCTGGCCCGCCGACATCGTCCGAGCGATCCGCGGACACGCTTCCTACCTAAATGTGGCGCGCGATACGCAGATGGCAAAAGCGCTTTTCGCGTGCGACGAGCTGACCGGCTTCATCGGTGCGGTCGTCGCGGTCCGGCCGAACAAGTCGATCGGCGAGGTCGAGGTCAGATCGGTCCGCAAGAAGCTCAAGGATAAGAGCTTCGCTGCGAAGGTCAACCGCGACGAGGTCGTGCAGGGCGCGCAAGAGTTCGGCGTCGACCTCGACGAGCATATCGCATTCCTGATCGCGGCTTTGACCGAGAGGGCTTCGAGCTTGGGCCTCTAGCGCGGGCTGGCTCTAGGGCCGTACGCTACGCCTCACGAAGATATGCCCTCGATTTCGCCACGGCCCTTGGTCGGAGGATGCTGCCGTGTCTCGTCAGATTGCTTATGCACTCTTTTTGATCGTGGCCGCAGGCTGTACCGCGCAAGACTCCCCGGTCGCGGGTAAGAGCGACACCCTGCTGGCGCAACCCTTTGTGCGCCAAAACGGCGGCAATCCGGTCCAGTGGAGAACATTCGTCGCCCCGCCCGGTGTCAGCATAACCACAGGATCGGACCACAACATCTGGTTCTCGGGCGCAGACAGTAATATGTATAAGGCGGACATACTCACCGGGAATACGACACAGTTTCCAACCGGTGCTATCTTCCCAAACGATGGACAGATCGCGCTCGGTCCCGATGGAAACATATGGTTTTGCTCCGAGTTCAGTTACCTTTACGGTCGCATCACCCCATCGGGGGAGGTCACGCTTTTTCAAAGTCCGGGGACCAACCACTCATGCGCCGGAATCGTCGCAGGGCCAGACGGAAATATGTGGTTCACTGACGAGGGCGTCATTGAAATCGGTCGCATTCGAATGGATGGAACGCTTACAGAGTGGCCCGTTCCTTTTGGGTCGTTCGCTTACGAGTGGATTGTGGCCGGGCCTGATGGAAATCTTTGGTTCGCTGGAAATAACGGCCAGTATCATAGCATCATCGCGTCGATAACACCGAAAGGAACTTTTGGTAACGAGATCACCGTCTCTCAGAATTCGCCAGTCGATGGCCTGACCGTCGGTAAGGACGGTGCGTTCTATACTGCGATGATCGATGCGAATCAGATTGCGCGAATCACTACCGCGGGTTCTGTGCGCTTTTTCGACATCGCTCTTCAGAATCCAATTGTGCTCTACACCCCCGATAAACGATACGTCTACGTCGCTGGCTTCAATGGGATCAATCTCTACAGCGTTAGGACACCTCATACGCTCGAATCGATCGGCATAGCTCCGTCGAGCCCCGGCGATCTGAAGACACTGACCATCGGTTATGATAAGAATATCTGGTACATGACGACCGACGGAGATCGCGGCGCGCAGAATTTAGGTGTCTATATCCGACGCGTCCTGAGCGTGAACCCCGATACAGCGACGCTGAGTGTGGGGCAAAGCACGTCGTTTGTCATCGATGAGTCGAACTGCCACTGCATATGGTCCGCGAATTCATCCAACGTGAGTGTTGCGACCGCGTCACAAGTCTCAGGAAACACATTTACGGTCACCGGGGTTGGAGCCGGAAACGCGACAATCGACGTGGCAGATCAACATGACAACGACTTTCTTGTTGAGATAACGGTCCTTTGATGCAACAAGACGCTGCGTACACCGGTCTGATCCCCGAGATCTACGACCGTTATCTTGGCCCGATGCTCTTTGCGCCGTATGCGGCAGACATCGCCGAACGCGCTAAGGTGCTTCGACCCAAGCGCGTCCTCGAGATCGCGGCCGGAACCGGTATCGTCACCGATGCGCTCGCGCGCGCGCTTCCGGATGCGTCGATCGAGGCGACCGACTTGAATCAAGCGATGGTCGATTTCGCTTCGTCGCGGCGCGCGCATGCGAACATCCGCTGGTCGGCGGCCGATGCGCAGGCGCTGCCTTTCGAGGACAAGTCCTTCGACCTCGCCGTCTGTCAATTCGGCGCGATGTTCTTCCCGGACAGAGCGAAGGCGTTTCGCGAAGCGCGCCGGGTTCTTAAAGACGGCGGAACATACATCGTAAGTCTGTGGGAAGGACTCGACAGAAACGACGTTCCGCGCATCGTCTCAAACGCTGCGATGTCGATCTTCCCTGACGACCCGCCTCTCTTCTTGCGCCGAACGCCCTACGGTCATGGCGATCCGGTCGGAATCGAAAAGGACCTGCGCTCCGCCGGGTTTTCCAATGTCGCCTGCGATCGCGTCGAAAAGCGTGGCCTCAGTCCATCATCGCTTGCAGCCGCGAGCGGGTTTGTCGAAGGCACGCCGCTGCGCTTTGAGATCGAAGCTCGCGATGCGCGGCGGCTGCAAGACGTCCTCGAAGCGTCGACGCGCGCGCTCGACAAGATGTACGGCGGCGGCACTGTCGACGGCCTCATATCAGCTTTCGTTTTCACTGCGAGTTGAAGTTCCTCAGCGGGACATCGCGGACGCGCCGAGCACGTGTCGCAGTCGCACGAGCGGGGAATGGCTTCTCTTAGCCGATGAAGATGACAGTGGGGCCCATTCGACCCTACGCGCGCTCCGTCGCGCCTGCTACGATGGACCTTGAATGATCGAACGCGATACGATCGACACGTTATTGAATGACGGCAAGCTCGCCGATGGATTCCAAGCGCTCGCAGACGCTTGGAACCGCGAGCCGAGCCTCAACGCCGCGCAATTCGTCATCGTGAAATACGAGCGTCATCGCGCCGACCTCGCTCTCATCGAATGCAAACTGGCGATCCTGCGGTCGATCACGGTCGAGCCTCTCGTGCCGCTACTTCGCGCTGCGGCGTACGTCAACCGCATCGATCTCGACGTCAAAGTCTCCGATTTCGACACGTACGCGACCGAGATGCTTGACGCCGGCAGCTCCCTGTACGCGTTTCAGCCTCGCGTCGTGCTGCTCGCGCTGAATACGGCATCGGTCGCACCGCAACTGTGGGCGCCGACCGACGACGCGGAACACACTTTGCGCTCCGTCGCAGACGACACCGTCGATCGACTGACCTCGCTCATCCACGCATTCCGCGCGAACTCGCAAGCGGATCTCATCTTCCACCTGCTCGACTCGCCGGACCTCACGACGCGCGGTTCGCTCGAGACGCACGCCGAATGCGGACAGCGGGCAGCCATCGAGAGCGTTAACGAGCGACTCGGCGCCGTCGCGCGAAGCATGCATGGCGTCCATCCCCTCGACTACGATGCGCTCGTCGCACGTCATGGCCGGCGCGATTGGTTCGACGAAGGCAAATGGGAACAGTTCCGGTTGCCCGCGACCGCGCCGAATCTGCGACACATCGTCGACGAGTGGCTTCGTTACATCCAACCGGTCATCGGCGCCGTCTCGAAGGTCGTCGTCGTCGATCTCGACGAGACAATATGGAAAGGCACCGTCGGCGAAGACGGCTTCGCGAAGCTGAAGATGGGGGCGGATCCGCCGGGCACGCCGTATCGTGCGCTCCAGCGCGCTCTCCTCGCGCTGCGCGAACGCGGCATCGTCCTCGCGGCGTGCAGTAAAAACGACGAAGCCGACGCGCTCGAGGTGCTCGAAAAGCACCCCGATATGCTCTTGCGACCGGTGCACTTCGCGACGATGCGGATCAATTGGGAGAGCAAGTCCGAGAACATCAAGTCGATCGCGAGCGAATTGAACGTCGGGCTCGATGCTCTTGCGTTCATCGACGACAATCCGGTCGAGCGCGCTGAAGTCCGCGCGATGTTGCCGCAAGTCCGGGTGCTCGACCTTCCGTCCGATCCGTCGAAATACGCGCGCATCGTCTTAGAGAACCCGTTCTTCCAGCGTGTCACGGCGGCATCGTCCGAAGATCGCCAACGGACGCAGTTCTACCAAGAACAGGCACAGCGCGCGAAGATGCTCGCGTCGGTCGGCTCGAAGGAAGAGTTCTATCGATCGCTCGGTCAAGTCGCGGACATCGCGAGCGCCAACGATCTGACGCTCGGACGCGTCGCGCAGCTGACGCAGAAGACGAATCAATTCAACTTGACGACGCACCGCTACAGCGACGCGGAAGTCGCGTTTTTCATGAGCGATCCGAAACATACGGTACTGACGATCAAAGTGAGCGATCGACTCGGCGATAACGGCATCGTCGGCACGGCGATCACCGATGACGATGGCGATGCATGCAAGGTCGACACGTTCTTGCTCAGCTGTCGCGTCATCGGGCGAGGAATCGAAACTGCCTTCATCGCATACATCGCGCAACAAGCGCGTCTACGCGGGAAGTCGCGCCTCGTGGGGATGTTTTGCCCAACCGCAAAGAACGAGCTCGCAAAGCACTTCTATGAAGACCATGGCTTCCGGCGCATCGCCGACGATGCGGACGGCTCCACCTGGGAGCTCGCTCTCGCGACAAACGAACTCAAGGCGCCGGAATGGATCACGGTAGCGCCGGCGTCAGCGGTGCCGGCGTAAGTCCGACGTTCGCGGTCGTCCAGGAGATCGCAGCGGGCGTGTTCGGCGTCGCAGAAAGCGACATCTCGCCCGACTCGTCTCCGCAAACGGTCGAGCGCTGGGATTCAGTCCAACAGATCTACCTCGTTCTCGCGCTCGAAGAACGATTCGGCGTGCAGCTCGCGCTCGAGGACATCGAGGAATTGAAAAACCTCGGCGATATCGCCAAGGCTATCGATAAGAAATTGTAGCTATCGATCTCGAGAAGGTGGTATTCCGAGCGAAGCTCGGAAATCGTCGGCCGAGCTGCGCTCGGCATACCACATCAGATTCTTAGTGGTTCACCGCTTCGACCGACGTCTTCGCGAGAACGCGCGCTGGACAGCCGACTGCGATGCTGTTCGGCGGGATATCCGACACGACCGATGACCCGGCGCCGATCGTCGTGTTCTTACCGATCGTGACACCTGGAGCGATCGAGCTGTTCGGCCCGACGAGAACGCCGTCTTCGAGGGTGACCGGCGCGTAGCCCATCGTCACGCCACGAGGCGAGTCTTTGTCGCGCTTCAGCTGGTTCGCGCTGATCGCGACGTGTGCGCCGATGTGGACGCTATTCCCGAACGTGATGCCGCCGGCGCCGTTCAAGACCGAATATGGTCCGATTTCGCAGTCGTCGCCGAGCGTGATGTGGCCCGCGTAATTGTTCCATGCGCCGCCTGCACAACTCAAATAGGCGCCGACGTCGATGACGCAGTTCTTGCCGTATTTGAACTTGTCTTCACCGCGCAGCGTCACGCCTTCGGCGATCGAGATGTCCACCAAGCGGGCGCGCGTCGGCTGTACGGCTTTACGGAAGCGGCGCAAGAAGC
>DASQJC010000185.1:0-7119 GCA_035631255.1 Candidatus Eremiobacteraceae bacterium
GCCGTGGAATGTATAGACGTGCAGTTCGGGGACGGCGATCGATCCGTCCGATCGTTGGCGCATGCGCTGGACGATGCGGCGGCGCATGCCGGCTGCCGCTCGTCGCGAGAATGTGAGGACGAGGATCGCTTCGGGAGATACGCCGTCGTCGTGGACGATCGATGCGAACCTGCGGGCGAGCGTCTCGGTCTTTCCGGTTCCCGGACCCGCGAAAACGATAAGATGATTGCCGCGGTGGTCGATAACGCGCCGCTGTTCGTCAGTGGGCTCGAAAAGCTCCATCGGCGCTGGTTTTCTGCGAATGTGTGATGCGACCTATGCTCGGGCGAGCATCGCTTTGCGGCAGGCCATCGCGCAGGGCTTCTTCGAATTAGTAATGGCTATGACCGCGTCAACTTTTTCGGGCCGAAACGCGTTATGAAAGGTATGATCCGCCCGCTTGCCTTCGTTGTGGCCGTCGCTGCCGCGCTGTTCGCGTCGGCCGCGGTCGTCGCCGACCCGACGCCTGCGCCGGACGCCCTGACCGTGTTGCGAAAAGCAGAGGCGGTCGCGCGCAACAACCCCGATCCTCCGTACACCGTCTACGACATGCACGAGATCTTCATCCATCACGGGCATCAGTTCACGTACGACTATCACGTCTGGTATCGCGCCGACGGTTCGGCGCTCATGCAGAACACCGCCACCGATCGGAACGGCCACCACGAGCAGCGCTTCGGCTACCCATTCCCGTTCGCGCCGGATATCAACATCCTGTTGTACGCGACGCCGGCACCGACCCCGACGCCGGTAAACCTAGCGACGTCGTTCCCAGATACGGCTACGAGTCCGTCGGCTAGTGCGACTCCGCCGCCGGTCATCTTGGTCCAAGCGATCACCGCAAGCCGCTACTACACGGTGACGCTCGTCGGCACGGAAGACTATCAAGGCCACAGCGTCTACCATCTCGGTCTGCTGCCGCTACCGAACGTCGACGAGCAGACGCATCCCTGGAAAGATCTGTGGGTCGATGCGCAGACATTTGAGGTGTGGAAAGCTCACGCGCGCGCCAACGGCTCGAAAGGGCCGCTCACCGGGGTCATCGAGGGCACGGCGGAGTTCGAACCGGTCGGTCAGTTCTGGCTGCTCTCCCACGCGAGCGGTTACGGCGAGGGCCGCATGGGGTTCATCAGCGACAGCGGTCAGTACGAGTATTTCTTCTCGGGCTTCGACTTCCCGGACTCACTGCCGGACTGGTACTTCGATCCGAACCTCTTCCGCCACCATCCGTAACGAAAAGATGTAGTAGGCCGAGCGAAGCTCGGCAGCCGACCTACGGTCGGCCTACTACATAAAACCGCGGCGGTCGACCGTAAAGGTCGACCGCTCCATTTTTAGCGCTACGCGCCGATTTGTGCGATGATCTGCGCGCAGAGCGATTTCAGAACCGGATCTGACGAGAGACGTTCGGCCGACTCGAACTGCTGGCGCGCGCCGTCGCCGTCGCCCTGACGGAGGCGGATCGCGCCGCGTAAGAAGTACGCCTTCGCGTAGCTCGAATTGAGCTTTAGGGCATCGGCCGCTTCCTTGTCGGCAGCGACGAGATTGCCTGTACGATACTCCGCCAGCGCTTTGTCGTAATGCGCCTGCGTGTATTGCGGATGGAGCAGTGCCGCGACCGCAAAGGCGCGCGCAGCGGCATCGACATGTCCGGAAACGTACTGCGTCAGACCGAGGTCGAAGTTCGCGCGCATCGATGTCGGATGTCCGGCGAGGATGTCCGTGAAGATCGTCTTCGCGCCATCGGTGTCGTTGAGCGCGATATCGGTGACGCCGAGATTGAACTGCGCCGGTACGAGATCGGGCTGCTGCTTGAGGCAGGTGTTGAACTCGCCGGCTGCGTCGGTATACCGTCCGAGCGCGTAGAGCGCCAAACCGCGGTCGTAGTGCGCTTGGACGTCGTTCGGCGACAACGCGATCGCGGAATCGAGGCGATCGAGCGATCCGGTGAAGTCACCTTTATGGTAGGCATCGATCGCTTGGCCGACGAGCGACTCCACCTTCAACTGGCTGAAGAAGTTCTGCGCGTACGCAGCGGTCGCGGTCGCGGCGACAACGCCGGCAGAAGCGATCGTTGCGGCTAAGAGCCTGCGAAGCGAGACGTTCATCGCGAACCTCCTCCGCTCGAAGAACCGCCGCCCGGCTGATAGGGATGTCCGGTTTGCGGCGGTCCCGGCTGCGGCGCGAACGGATCGCGATACGATGTCCACGCCGTGTACTTGCCGCCCTGCAATGTCGAGGCGAACACTTCGTCCGCCGCTTCGGTCGATTTCACGCCGCCCGGTCCGATCGGATCGATGAGCGCGTACGTGCCCTCATCATCCGGGCCGGAGACGGTCGACAAACCGTGCTCGGCGAGCTCGAGCGCGGAAGGTACCGAAGCGCCGGCCGGTGTCGCACCCGCGTGGCGCATTGCGCCGCTCGACCCGAAGGCGACGAGCGAAATGATGACGCCTGCTGCGGTCACCAGCCCGACTATCTTCCTGAGCATGTTTGTCTCCGATCCGCCGTTCAGACGATAGCCGGCAGCCGAACGGTGAAGGTGCTGCCGGCGCCTTCGTGGCTTTCGACCGAGACTTCCCCTCCATGCGCGCGCGCGATCCAGCGGCACAGCGGCAGCCCGAGCCCGTGGCCCGAGCGTCCGTTCACGCCGGTTCTATCGGCGCGATGGAAGCGAAGAAAGATCCGCTCGGTTTCCGCCGCGGGGATCCCCATGCCCTGATCGGTCACTGTCAAAAAAGCCGCATCGCGGTTTTGCCACACCGCGACGTCGACCGCCGAGCGGTCGGGGCTGTACTTGATCGCGTTGTCGACGAGATTGCCCACCATTTGCGAAAGCTTCAATTCGTCGCCGAGCACGACCGCGCTTTCGCTGCGCGCGACGCGAACGTCGATGTTCTTCGCCTCGGCGAGCGGCTTCAGGTCGCGAACGACGCCGGTGACGACCGCCGCCAGATCTGCCGGCTCGCGGTTGAGCGCGCTGTCCGCGTCGACGTGCGAGAGCGTCAACAGCTGGTCGATCAGCCGTTCCATCCGTTTTGCTTGTTCGTCGATGATCTCAAGCCGTTGCGCCGCTTCGTTCGAGAGTGGATCGTCGCCGCCGAGCGCCGCCGACGTCTCCGTACGGATCACTGCAAGCGGCGTGCGCAGATCGTGCGATGCGTCGTTCGTGAATTGCTGTTGGAGCGCGATCGCCTGCTCGAGCGGCCGCAGCGTTACCTTCGCGAGCAAGAACGCCGCGCCGGCAGCAAGGAAGAGTCCGGCGAAGTTCGCGATGACGAGCCGCCACGCATAGCTTTCGAGCATGCGCTGTCCGGCGGTGACGATGCTTGGGTCGTCGCGGAACGGTTCGACGTCTTGCCAAACGAGCATCGAGAGCAAGGCGAAGACGACGAACGAGAACGCGACGAGCAAAAGCACAAGTATGCCCGCGTATGCGAGCGTCAGGCGCAGTCGAGGCGACCCGACGTTATCGAGGGCCAGCCGCACCGGTTTCATGGTTTGTCGATGGTATACCCCACGCCGCGAACTGTACGGATCCACGTGCCACCAGAACCGTCGTCGAGTTTTCGTCGAAGCATCTTGACGTAGACTTCGAGGATGTTGCTGTTTCCCCCGTGATCGGCGCCCCAGAGGCGGTCGATCATGGAATCTTTCGTGAGGACGATGCCGGCGTTCTCCATCAGATAGAGGAGCAAGCGGTATTCGGTCTTCGTCAGCTGGAGCGGCTTGCCGCCCTTTGTCGCCTGATGGCGCAGCACATCGATCGATAGGTCGCCCACCGTGATGACGCGGGGTCGAAGATCGTTGTGCGGCCGGCGGAGCAGCGCGTGAACGCGCGCGAGCAGTTCGGGGAACGCGAACGGCTTCGGCAGATAATCGTCGGCGCCGCTGTTGAGCCCGGCGACGCGGTCGTTGACGGAATCGCGCGCGGTGAGCATGAGGATCGGCGTCGTGATCCCTTGCTTGCGGGCTTCCGTGCACAGCGAGAAGCCGTCGCGCCGCGGCAGTAACACGTCGAGGATCGCGAGCTGGTAGTCGTTACCGCACAGCTCCGACAATCCAGAGTCTCCGTCGGCCACCGCGGTGACGGCGAATTTTTGACCTTCGAGCGCTCGACGTAGCGATGCGCTGAGGCTTGGGTCGTCTTCGACAAGTAGTAGGCGCATATACTATAGTTCGCCATCGTCGAAAATGTGCGCCTGCGTTGGATGCGGATGTGTTTCAGGGAGTTTTCAGGCTATCCGCCCGAATCGTCATTCGCAGGCTCGAGTTCGCCGTCTTGGAACGCGAACGTTCCCTCCTTGAAGCGGACGAGAAACGGCATATACGGACTGTTCGTCACACTCTCGAGCACGCCGACCGCGCCGCGTTCGACCTTGCCGTCGCTGCCAAGATCGATGGCCTTCAACGTCCTTACGCGCTCTCCGACTTCCATCATGGTCCGACAGACTTCGAGGCGCGCTTAGTCGAGTCTTTGAGGTATGTGGTATGCCGAGCGCAGCTCGGCAAAGGTCGACCGCGCCCGACGACCCAACTGGCGGCATATGACGCTCCAGCCTAAATCCGAACAATCTTACGAGGCCGAATACCGCGCCGAAGAGGGCGAGTCAGACGCGCTGCCGGCCGTTCGCAACGGCATCGACGTGCTCGAAGACGACGACTTCCGCGTCCTGCGCAACCAACGCGTCGCGATCGTGACAAATCACAGCGGCGTCACGCTCGACGGCCGTCGCTCGATCGATGCGCTCGCCGAGAACGAAGACGTTTTTCTCGCGGCGATCTTCGCGCCGGAGCACGGCTTGGTGGGAGCCGAAAACGATGGAGCGCCGATCCGTGATGGCGTCGATGCGTTGACCGGCTTGCCGGTTTACTCGCTCTTCGGCGATCGCGATCGGCCCAGCGCCGATCAACTCCACGGTATGGATGCCGTGCTCTACGACATCCAAGATGTCGGTTGTCGATTCTACACGTACATCGCGACGCTTGGTTACCTTTTAGAGGCATGCGCCGAGAACGGGATCCGCGTCTACGTCCTCGACAGGCCGAATCCGCTGGGCGGCAATGAGATCGAGGGGCCGTCGAGCGATCCATCGGCGGAGTCGATGACGAATTATCATTCGTTGCCGCTGCGCTATGGGATGACGATCGGCGAGCTCGCGCGGCTGCTCAACGGCGAGCGTGAGATCGGCGCAAATCTTCGCGTCGTGACGATGGCGGGATGGCACCGCGACTTCTGGCAGGATCAAACCGGTCAGCGATGGATCGACCCATCGCCGAATATCCACGATCTCGATGCAGCAGCGCTCTATCCCGCGACTGGTCTATTAGAGCAGACGAATGTATCGGTGGGCCGCGGCACTGCGTCGCCCTTTCACGTTATTGGAGCTCCGTGGATCGATGGCCCCGCGCTTGCCGAGCGGCTGACCAAACTGTCGTTGCCCGGATTGAAATACGAAGCGGTGACGTTCACGCCGGACGATCGGCGTTACCCACATGCCGGCATGCAATGCAACGGCGTCCGGATGATCATCGAGGAGCGGGCTGATATCATCCCGACGGTACTGGGCGTAGAACTGATCCGCGCTTTGCGCGACGGTTACAAGCAATGGGATTTTCGCAAGCTCGAGGGTTTGCTCGCGCGGCCCGATCTGATCGATGCCATTGAAGACAATGCGCCTGAGCTCGACGATCTCTGGCAGCCCGATCCCGACTTCCACGACATCCGCGCTAAGTATCTGTTGTACTAGCGTCACAGAAAAAACCACATACCACCGGTTCCAAAGGGCACGGGCGCGCCGCGGAGTAACTCGGCCTCATGGACGTCCTCGACGTCCGGCTTTTCGGACATCCGCAATTCCTATCCGGCGGCGCCGCGCTGAAGCTGCCCAATCGCGATGCGGCTCTTCCGCTGGCCGCCTACCTCTTGCTAAATCGATCACAGCCCGTGCCGCGCAGCACGCTCGCTTTCACGCTGTATGCGGACAAATCCGAGACCGGAGCGCTCGCGGAACTTCGTCGCTACATCTACCTTCTCAATAAGACGCTGCCGGCCCGACCCGACGGCGAGCCGTGGATCGCCGCGACCGGCGACCTCGTCGGTTGGAACGGCCACATCGCGATGCGCCTCGATGTGGAAGAGTTCGAAAAGGCGAGCAGGTCACCGTCAGATCATGCCGCCGGTGCGGCGCTCTACGCCGGCGACTTGCTCGAAGGCTCGTACGAAGACTGGGTCGTTGCGCATAGAGAGCGGCTGCGCGGGACCTACTTCGCCATGCTCTCGGGCCTCATCGCGCGCCATCGGGAGGCTCGCGACTTCAACGGCGCCAGCGAATACGCGACGCGGCTGCTCGCCGCCGATCCCTGGCGCGAAGACATCGTCCGCGTACTCATGGCGTGCCGCTACGAAGCCGGCGATGGCGCCGGCGCGCTCGCGGCATTCGATGCGCTGGCGAAAAGGCTGCGTACCGAACTCGGGGCCGAGCCGATGCCCGAAACGCTCGTCGTCCGTGAGGCGATTACCCGCAACGCTCGTCTGCCTGCGTCGCTGGCGCCGCCGCGACCCGAAACCGCGAGGCATACTGCGACGCGCAAGTCGAGCGCCGACGTCCTGCCTTTTGCAGGCCGCGATGCGGAACTCGAGCAGCTGCGGGCACTTTGGCTGCGGGCAGCGCGAGGGAATGGTGGCTTTGTCCTCGTCGGCGGTCCGGCGGGCATCGGCAAATCACGACTACTTGGCGAACTCTCGACGGCAGTTGAGTCCGACGGCGGCCGCGTCAGCATCGGATCGACGACATTCGGCGAGCGTCAGCCTTACGAGTGCCTCGTCGAGGTGCTTCGCTACAGCCTGCCGTTCGTGGCGTCCCTCGACCTGGATGCGCTACGCGCTTCGATCATCGCGCAGCTCGTGCCGGAGTTCTCTGCCTGGCGCGAAGGTCTGACGGACGTGCCGCCGGTCGATCCCGCTCGTCAACGCGTGCGGCTGCTCGATGCGATCAGCACGTGTCTCGCGGCGATGGCACGTCCACGACCGCTCCTCGTGATACTCGAGGATCTTCATTGGTCGGGCGTCGATACGAC
>DASQJC010000186.1:0-2973 GCA_035631255.1 Candidatus Eremiobacteraceae bacterium
TGCGAGTCTGTGGTACAATACATAAAGAGCCCTCCAGACGGTGGTTGGTTAGCACAAACACCGTTCAGGAAGGCTCTCGCTTTATCCTAAATCACGCGTAGCGAAGGTTCGTGGACACTACACTAAAGCTCGACCGCTACAGATTCCGTGTTCTAATTGTGATGCCCGTCAGCATCGCCGGCACCTATACGACCCATTAATATCCGTTCGACCATGTCGGCAAGCGCGCGAGGGCGAGCAAGTGCGTGCGCTGCTTTACGCATCGCTTCCAAACGAGCCGGGTCCATCGCCTCGATGAGCTTCCAATAGAGCGCGTCCGGGTCAAGCTCGGCATCGGTCATTACGAGAGCCGCGCCCGCATCTCTGAAGGCGACCGCGTTCTTGTGCTGGTGGTCTTCGGCGGCGTGCGGGTACGGGATGAGGATCGAGGCGACGCCCGACGTCGAGAGCTCGGCGAGGGTCGAGGCGCCGGCGCGGCAGACGGCGATGTCGGCTGCAGCGTAGGCGAGCGCCATTTCGGCGAGATACGGCAGCAGCACATAGCGGTTGCCGTTCGGTTCCGCCGATCGTTCAGCTGCCATCCATTCGTGATCGCGCTCGCCGGCGATGTGGAGGACTTGCCAATCGGGCGGGAGCCGGCGGCGCGCGACGAGCGCGCTTGCGGCGACGTTGATCGTCCGCGCCCCTTGGCTGCCGCCGAAGACGAGAATGGTCTTCTTGTCCGGCGCGAGCCCAAGGCGCTTGCGGGCGTCTTGCGGTCGAGGCAGGTCATAAAACTCGGGCCGTACCGGCGTGCCCGTCAGGACGAACTTGCGCCCGAAGAACTCGGCGGTCGATGCATACGCGCACCAGACCTCGTCTGCGATCTTCGCGAGCGCGCGGTTCGCAAGGCCTGGCGTGACATCCGGATTCATGACGGCGATGCGCGTCTGGCGAAGCTGTCCGGTGGTCCGCAACATCGCGACCGCCGCGATGACCGGAAACGATGCGTAGCCGCCCGCGCCGATGACGACGTCGGGCCGGAACGATGACACGATCGGCATCGACTGCGCGACGCCGCGGACATTGCCGAACAACCCCGCGGCGGCTGCGCGAAGCGACGAGCGCGACAAGGGCCGGCTATCGACGGCGACGACCGGCACGTCGAACTCGCTCGCGATGCGATCGCCGACCTCGGTTCGATCGGTGACGAGGAGCAGCTCGGGACCGGCTTCTGCGGGCGCGTCGAGCGACAGGCGCATCGGCGTGCCGGGCGCGACGGGAATCGCGCGCGGCGAGCAGAGCCCGGGGTCAGCGGGCGCGCCGGAGAGCGCTCTGGCTAGTGACAGTGCGGGGTAGAGATGTCCCCCCGTGCCGCCGCCGGCGAGAAGGATGCGCACTCGATGCACCTCGTCGATGGAGATCGTCGGTTGCCGCGCCGAACGAAGCTTTCGCCCTGCCGCGAGATATGCTCGCAAGGAGCCCGATGCCGAACAGGCTCATGACGAGCGACGTGCCGCCGTAGCTGATGAACGGCAGCGGAACGCCGGTGACCGGCCACGTCGACGTCGCGACGCCGATATTGACGAACGCTTGCAAGACGATCGACGCCGTGATGCCGGTCGCGAGATAGAAACCGAAACGGTCTTCGGCAGCAGCCGCGATCCGCACACCGCGATACGCGAGCGCGAGGAAGAGCAGCAGCACCGCGGCCGCGCCGATGAACCCGAGCTCCTCACCGATGATCGCGTAGATGAAATCCGTGTACGGCTCCGGCAGATAGCCGAACTTCTGACCGCTTTGCCCGAGTCCGACGCCGAAGACGCCGCCCGATCCGAGCGCGTAGAGCGACTGGATGATATGGTAGCCGGTGCCTTGCGGGTCGTTGAACGGATGTAGGAAGGCCGTGAAGCGATCGCGCCGGTAAGCGCTCGAAAAGATGAAGGCCACGATCGCCGGGATCGCGATGACCGCTTCGAGCACGAGATGCATCGGCTTCGCGCCCGCCGCGAACATGACGACGAACGCGGTGATGACGAATAGCGACGCGGTGCCGAGATCGGGCTCGCGCAGGACGAGCATGAACGCGATGCCGACTGCGAACAGCGCGGGTGCGCCGGCGCGCCGGAACGAGCGCGCGCCGTCGTCGCGATCCGCGAAGATCCGAGCGAGAAGCACGACAAGGGCGAACTTCGCGAACTCAGACGGTTCGAACGAGACCGAGCCGTAGGCGAACCATCGTTGCGCGCCACCTTCCTCGGTGCCGATGTGCGGCACGAGCACGGCGGCGAGCAATGCGACCGCTATTCCGAAAATCCAATACGCGCCGGCCTGGAGCTTCGCGTAGTCGATGCGCGCTCCAATCCACAGCGCGACGATGCCGACGCCGAGCCAGAGGACCTCGCGCTTGAAGTAGTAGGCGGCGTCTTGATACGTGCGGTATGCGTCGGCCGACGACGCCGAGTATACCATGATCGCGCCGATGGTCGCGAGCGCCCCGGTGATGATGAGCAAGCCGAGATCCGGACCGCGACGTTTCTTCACGACGCCGCGACCCCGTGCCGGCGATCGCGCACGAGCGATGCGAAGACGTCGCCGCGATGTTCGGCGCTGTCGAACATATCGAAACTCGCGCAGCCCGGTGAGAGCAGCACGACGTCGCCTGGTCTTGCGACGCGTGCCGCCGAGTCCACCGCCTCGTCCATCGCGCGCGCGTAGATGACGTCGACGCCGCGGAGCTGCGAGCCGATCTCCTTGGCGGCCTCACCGATGAGCACGACCGCCTTCGCGCGCGCCGATGCGGCGCTTGCGAGCGCCGCGAAGTCCGTGTTCTTCGCGCGTCCTCCGGCGATGAGGACGATCGGTTTGTCGAAGGATTCGAGCGCCTTGACGACCGCATCCGGGTTCGTCGCTTTGCTGTCGTCTATCCACGTGATGCCGTCATCCGACTCGACCTGCGCGAGCCGATGCGGCAACGGCGCGAACGAGCGTAGA
>DASQJC010000187.1:0-4528 GCA_035631255.1 Candidatus Eremiobacteraceae bacterium
TCATGCAAGGCCGCGGCGGTCGAGATGAATCTCGACCGCTCCCCTATCCCGCTCTCACAGTTCGTAGTTCGGGTGCCACTCGCCGCGGCCGCTCGGCAGTAAGTCGAAGAGATTCCACACGGGCGACAGCTGGTCGATGCCGCGCCAATGCGCGGGCGACATGAGCGCGAACTTCTGATAGAAATGCCTGACGGTGCCCTTCTTGTCTTTCGTGAAGACGCTGATCGCGGGCGACTGCTCTTCGTTCTTGTCCTCGACGCCGAAGTCGCGATTGAACGTGGTCCCATAGCTCGACAGAAGGCGTATGTTCTTCCAGCCGCGTCCGCGCGCCCAGGCTTTCAACTTGCCGATCGGCGCCTTCGTCACCAGCGCGAAGTTGGCGCGCTTGCGGATGTATGGTTCGATTCGGTCGTAGCCGTCGCACCACATCGTGCACATCGGGCACGGCTTCTTGTCTTTCGGCGCGTACATATAATGGTAGATGAGCAGCTCGTTCTTGCCGTTCTTGAACAACTGTGACAGCTTGACTTTGCGGCCTCCGCCTTCGTCGAAGACGTAGTCTTCTTTGACGGCGTCGCCGGGCGGCAGCGCGCGTCGCTTCGCGGCGACCTTCTCAAGCTGCTTTTTCAGACCGATCTCGTCTTTGATGAGCTTGCGCATCCGCGCTTTGCGGTCGTTCCCTCTGCGTGTCTTCGCCGACGGCATATCCGTCATGCTTTCTTTTCGCCGTACATGGCGGCAAGATTGTCGAGGATGCTCGTCCAGCCGTGGCGATGCCCGTCGCGGCTCTGCTCGTTCGCGAGACGTTCGTGCGTCAGCGTGACATCTGTCTCGCGGCCACTTTCCGCGAAGTCGATCGTCACGAGCGACTCATGGCCCGGCCCGTCATCTTCATCCCACGCCCACGTGTACGAGATCCGCGACGGCCGCTCGATCGTGACGAATTTGCCGCCGACGTAGAGTTGCTCTCCGTCGTCTTTGACGACACCGATGCGGTACGCACCGCCGACGTGTGGATCGAGGTCGACGGACGTCATCGTCGTGCCTTCAGGCGCCCACCACCGCTTCAGTACTTCGGGGTCGGTCCAAGCGTCGAACACATCTTCACGACGCGCGTTGATCCGGCGCGTCAGCTTCAAAGACGTCGAACTATCGGTGGACTGCATCATCTGCGGCCTCCTTTCGGGCGGCGCGTAGCGCCGTCGCGGCGAGCCACGCTCTTGCCGGCGCGGCCCTCGAAATATTCAGACAGCGAATCGAGCTGCGACGTCCAAAAACGCCGGTGCCGCTCGATCCACTCGCTAGCTTCAGCCATCGGCTCACCCGACAGGCTGCAGCGGTGCACGCGCCCCTCGATCTCACGCGACAATAGGCCGGCCCGCTCGAGTACCTTTATGTGTTTCGTGACCGCCGGCAGCGTCATCCTGAAAGGCGCCGCGAGTTCCCCCACGGTCGCGCTGCCGCGGGCCAACCGGACGACGATCGCTCGACGCGTCGGATCGGATAGTGCCGAGAAGACGCCGTCGAGCCGTCTCGACGACCGGCTATAGTTAACCATATAGTAAACATTCTAACGCGGCGCGGGCGAGATGTCAACATCGAAAATGCCGGCGTTCGGCCACGAGACAGGCGCGTCGCGAACAAACGGTTAATCGGTCGGCCCTTCGTGAGAGAAAGGAGCGACAAGCGTTATGTCACGCCCGGTGCACTTCGATTTTCCAGCCGACGATCCGGAACGCGCCGTCAAATTCTATTCCAGCGCGTTCGGCTGGAAATTCGACAAATGGTCAGGACCATTCGACTACTGGGTCATCTCGACGGGGGCTGACAGCGAGCGCGGGATCGACGGCGGTATGTCGCCGCGATCTGCCGGCGCGACGAGCTCGATCACCATCAGCGTGACATCGATCGACGATTCGCTGAAGAAAATCAGCGATGCCGGTGGAACGATCGTCCGCCCAAAGGGACCGATTCAAGGTGTCGGATGGTTCGCTACGTGCAAGGATACGGAAGGCAATGAGTTCGGTGTCATGCAGTCCGACCAATCGGCTAAGTAGTCGAACATCGTTGAGAGCGTGGCGCAGGCGCGTCAGCGTATTTGTGTCCCGTTCCGAATCGCGCGACGGCGATGCGGGTACGAGTGATGCGGAGGAGTTTTTTCTCATGCATCAACCGCACGCAAATGCAGACAACACAGGCAAGCCGCTCGATCTTCGCAACGGCGTGCCGCGAAGCGGCAGAGATATGCTCGCTGGTTTCGCGTGGCTCGGCCGAGCCGCCGACAAGGCGCGCGCAAAGCAAGCGGGCACGCTCGGTGAATATCATTCGCTCTGCCCGATGGACAAAGGCTTTCTGTCGCGCGCGGGCGTCACCGAGGACGAGTTCCTCGAACTCATCCGGCGTGGCGTGACCGACGAAGAACTCGGCATGCATTTCGAATATCATGTCGGACCTGCAAATCGCAAGGCGGCGAACGACTGGATCCTCAACGACATGCGCGAGCACCTCGACTCGCTCGATCGCGAGGAACGCCGAGCGGCGTAACCCGAGTTCTGGCCGAGCGCCGGCGGGTTCGATCGGCGCTTCGTTAGAACAGCCGGCGTATGCCGGCCATCACTCGGGCGATCGTCCGCCCTCCAGGTCCGACTTTCGCGAAAGGCTTGACGTCGGCGAGCAAAGGCGCTCCCGACGTCTCGCTTGCGCTCGCGCAGCACTCCGCTTACCGCGGCGCGCTACGGCATTGCGGCGTCGACGTCATCGAATTGCCGCCATCGGCTGACTTCCCGGACGCGACGTTCGTCGAGGATGTCGCGATCATCAGCGACGGGCACGCGATTCTCACGCGACCGGGCGCGCCGAGCCGGCAATACGAGGTCGGGCTGATGCGCGATCAACTCCGCGCGTCGTTCTCGCGCGTGGACGAGATCGTCGCGCCGGGAACGGTCGACGGGGGTGATATCTGTGATACCCCCGACGCGTGTTATATCGGGATCTCCGATCGCACGAATGAAGCCGGCGCCACACAGCTCGGGCGTTGGCTCGAATCGATCGGCAGACGGCCGGTGAACGTCGATATCCGCCCGGTCGCGGGATTGCTTCATTTGAAAAGCGCCATAGCGTTTGTCGGCGACACATTCGTCGTCGCCGCGTCGATGCGTGACTACCCGGCACTTAAGGACAAGCGGGTGATCTATGTGGACGACGACGAGACCTACGCAGCGAACTGCGTCGAAATCAACGGCCGCGTTTTCGTCGCCGCGGGCTTCCCTCGGCTAGCGTCGACGCTGCAAGCGCGCGGATTCGATATCGTTACGCTCGAGATGTCGGAGTTCGAGAAGATGGATGGCGGTCTCAGCTGTCTATCGCTGCGGTTTTAGGGCAAGGTCGCGGCGGTCGACCATAAAGGTCGACCGCTCCATTTCATCCTTTTGAGTTTGATGCGCGGTTATCTTGCGGTCGCGGGGAGCGATGTTGTGCAGAAAGCGCAGCGCTTCGCGCCGATCGGGATCTCGCTCATGCACTCCGGACACTTCATCGTCGTCGGATCGGCCGGCGGCTCGCGACGCGCGCGCGACATCAAGAAATTGACCGGCTTGACGACGAAGAAGAACACCGCTATCGCCACAAGTATGAACGCGATGACGGCATTGATGAAGTCGCCGACACCGAATGTGCTTCCGTTCACGGCGAAGCTGATCGCGGAGAAATCGGGCTTGCCGAAGATCGCGGCGATGAGCGGCGTGATGAAATCCTTGACGAGCGCAGTCACGACGGTCCCAAAGGCCGCGCCCATGACGACGCCGACCGCGAGATCGACGACATTGCCCCGAAGCAGGAATTGCTTGAAATCGTTCACGTGCAGCCCTCCTCGTTGGCGGTGGATGTAGCGCGAAAAGTTCGAAAAGACCTCTCGTTGGCCGCGCTTCGCTCGGCATACCACATCTCTGGGCAGCACTGGGGTAGCAGGCGTTCGCGCATATGCGCGATAACCCGTCCCCGTTCACATTGGCGGTCGTCCGGCGAGCCGTTCCTGCTCGCCGGAGCGGTCTTGCGCGTGGGCAGCCGATGCCGAGAGGACGAAATCGTACTATGCCGTCTTCCCAATCGATCTACCGCAGCGTCATCGTGTCCGTCGTCGTCGCGCTCTTCGCAGTCGCGGCGGTCGTGCATGCTCAACCGGCGTTGGCGGGAACTACAGGCACGCTGTCGGGCTACGTCGTCGTCGTCGGCGACAAGCCGGGCGCACCCGACATTCCGGTAGCCGGCGCGAAGGTCACCGCGACGTCGCCGACCGACTCCGAATCAGCGACCACCGACGCGCAGGGGTATTTCGCTTTCGTCGATCTCCCGCCGGACACGTACACGGTGTCGGCGTCAAGGGACGGATACGTACCGATCGTCCAGGCGGGCGTCACCGTCGTCGCCGACAACGCGATCACGGTTCGCCTCGTGACCGAGCCAGCGATCAAGGTGATCGCGCGCGATTTCGTGTCGGCAAGACCGGGTTTGCTGGCGCCGAGCACCGTTC
>DASQJC010000188.1:0-2031 GCA_035631255.1 Candidatus Eremiobacteraceae bacterium
TTCATCTACCCCAAAGAGCCGCTGCCTACCCGAGATTTGAACCCGCTCGCGCAGGTGGGTGCCCGCCCTACCGCTGTTTAGGCTTCCCTCTCGAGGAGGGCTTGCACAAGGCGGCACGGAGTCGCGGCTCCCGTTGGTGACTGTGTTGGTTCAATCACCGACGGCAGGCCGGCGCACACCCCAGGGTTGGCCCTAGAGTAACACGCGCTCATGGAGAAGACAAGTCTTGACAACGGGTACGATCCATCACATACATCCATCCTTACATACGCCGCGTTGTCGGGAGCACACCATGCGTCATCGTCTATTCTTTATCGTTGTGATCTGCGCCATCATCGCCGGCTGCTCGGGAACAGGCGGCGGCGGCGGCGCTCCGCCGCCTGCGGCCGGCAACCCCCAGCCAAACGTCGCGGCGACAGGTATCGCCGGCGCGGCCGGCACGAGCACGAGCGGCCAAAAGGCGCCGCTCGCCGGAGCCGCTCAGCCTGCCCGCGCGCCGAGCGGACCTGCGTTCAAGATGCCGTCGATGCATTTCCAAGCGCCGCACATCTCTGTGCACTTGCACCACTGATCGCGGCAAGCCGCGAGCGCGTGTCAAAAAGGGCGAACGGCGGCCGCCGCAGCGCCCGCCGTCGATCCTGTTGGCACGCTTACGTTCTTACATGCTGATCTTCCACCAGAACGTCGTCTGACGCGGCGTCAGCGACTTCTGCTGGTAGTAGCCGTTGACCGGGTAGTAGACGCCGTTCGACGCGGGCAGATACGCGTCGAAGCAGATCGGGAAATTTTGCTGCGTTCCGCAGCGGCCTTCCGGCGTCCAAATCGGAGGCTTACCGGGCTGTGGATTAGGGATCGTATTGAGATAGTTGAAGTTCGCGCTCGGGATCGGATTCGTCACATCATTGAAGAGATTCGTGACGGTCACGCCGACTCTACCGGCCCCGAACGAGTGCGAGACCGTGATGTCCTCGTTGTACCATGCCGGTCCGTGAAGGGATTGCGCAAACGAATTCACCTCTCTCGGATCGAGGCAGATGAGACCGTTTGTGGTCTGTGTGCAAGAGTTGCCGGTCGCGATCTGGGGAGTGGGATTGCTCCCTACAAACGTGTAGGACAGATTGCCGGCGCCGTACGGAAACGCCGTCGACCAGAGCGTGTTCGAGTTAACCTCCCAATCCTGACCTTTCCAGTCGAGCGAAAGATCGGACGACCAAGGCGCCGAGTAGGTCGACGGGAGGAAGTTGTTCGCTTTGATGTTCGCGAGCGTGTCGGACGCGAAGGACCCGAAGTACGGTCCTTGCGCCGCGAGCACGTTGCTCTTCGTGTCGTCGTAGGTGAACGACCAGAACGCCGATAGACCGCGGTTCACCGATCGGTTGAGCGCGAACTCGACGCCTCTCGTATGCGTCGCTGCGCCGTTCGCGAAGACGGTCGGTCCATGCAACTCCTGGAATTCGACGACGTAGTCGTCGTTGTTGTGCCAGTAGGGCGTGATGCGCATCGAGACGTTGTTCGGCAGCGTACGTTCCCACGAAAGATCGTAGCTTTTGGCGATCGACGGGCTGAACTGCGAGTACGCGGGTGACGCACACGAAGGCGGGCACCCCGACTGCGTATTGAAGTAGGCGAAGTCGCTGAAGTTCTCTGCGTATGCGGTGCCGATGAACTGCCCCATGTGCTCGTACGAAGCGCGGAAGACATCATTCCCATCGGCCTGATACGTCAAGGCGATTCTCGGACTCGTGAACGATTCCGAGAACGGCTGTGCCGAACCGAAGACCGCCTGACTCGTGCCGGGTATGAGCACCGGAGAGATCGAGTAGCGCTCCATATCCCAGCGGATGCCGGGCTCGATAACGAGCTTACCGTTCGCGATATGGTCGCTCACGTAGGCACTGTAGACGTGCGTCGGGGCCGTGGTCACACGATCGAACGATGGCCATTCATTCGACCAGCCGAGGCTGCCGCAACAGTCGGCCACCTTGCGGAAGTTCAGATCGTATTCGTAGCCCACGCCGACTTTGACCAAAT
>DASQJC010000189.1:0-12755 GCA_035631255.1 Candidatus Eremiobacteraceae bacterium
GCGTCGTTGAGTTCTTGGGTTCGTTCGGTGACGCGCCGTTCGACCGAGAAAAACGCTTCTTGCAAGTCGTTTTGCGCTCGGCTCCTCGTCGCGTCGAGCGCGCGTACGCTTCGCGAATTCAACGCGATGAGAACGGCGAAGATCGCGATCGTCGACAAGACGAAGAGCGCGACACCGTACGTCGTGTCGTAGAGGCCGGCGCGCTCGCCGCCGAGCGCGACCCAACCGAGAACGACCGGGATTACGACTGCCCATGGGATCATGCTTCGGAGCATGAGCCCGGCGCCATCGGCCGAGTGGACCGCTCCCATCAGGCCGCGCTCGGGCTTCGACCAGAGGATCGCTCCGCACAATAGCAAGATCGCGATCGCGGTGTTCATCGCCATCGGCGTCGTCGACGCGACCTGGTAGAGATATTTCGCCGAATACATGTAGCCGACGAGCGTGAAGAGCGCCACGATCGCCGCCCCGAGCGTCACGATGTGCCCGCGCAAGATGATGATGTCGACGCTGCTCGCTTCAAGCGCGATCCCGATGCCGAGCAGGGCGAGTGAGACGGCGGTGTTCGTGCCCATGCGGCCGGGAATGCCGCTGTTCGTCTGGTCGAGCATCAGCCATTGGTCGATGGCGAGGTGCCAGCCGAAAAGGTATTCACCAATGGTGAGTATCGCGATCACGGCGCATGCGAGCGCGATGATCCGCGCGCCGATCTTCGCGAGTTTGGATGATCGCCAGAGGCCTTGAATCCCGACGGCGAGTGCGAGCGCGATGACGCACGCCGACGTGTTCGGCTTCATGGGCACGTAGCCGGGCACGACGCTCGTCAGCCAGAGCGCGCCTTGCGTCCAGCCGACAAGAGCGAGCGCGCCGATGCCGGCGGCCGCAATTGCAGCGAGCCGAGCGAGCCGCCTGAAGAGCGCCAGATTCGCGATCATCGACTGGTCTTGCAAATCGGAATAGCCCCCTTCATCTCTTATCGTCCGGTGAGTGGGGGCAGGTGGGTGCGAGCGGCGTCACACTCAGCTGTAGTAGGCCGAGCGAAGCTCGGCAACAATGACTCGGCCCGAAGCGCAAAGGCGGCGGTGAGGCCGGTGAGTCCCCCACGGATGACATCGTGCGGCCTCAAGGGCGATATCTCACGCCGGCGACGCTACGGGCCGGTCTCGAACAGGCTACCGTTCTCGCGTGAATGTCAGATGCAGATATCGTGAAGGCGGCCTTGTGGGCCGCAAAGACGTCGGTCCTTAGGCGCCGATTAACGTATCGGGTCGTGACCCCAATTCTTCAGAGAGTGGGCCCAGCGGCTCGTCGCGGCGTTCTTGCGAGGGCGCTGGGCGACGTGGCGGCGTACGAATCCGACGACGGTCCGCATGTGCATGATATCCCAGTCTGTGAGGCGGTCGGTCTTTGTCCGAAGGATCTCGACGATGCGACGGCCGGATCGATGCCCGACGGATTCTTCGTTTGCGCTATCGCGCCAGCCGACCCGATTCGACTCATCGGTTTCCAGCCACGCTGCGAGCTCGCGCGCGCTCATGTTCACGACTTGCTCGAAGTCTCGGACGATGCGCTTGCGATCGGCGCGGACGCGGTCGACCGCTCGCGCGTAGCCTGTTTTCATCGGTCGCATCGGCGCAGGTTGCGCCGCCCGGCGTCCGGCACCTTGTCGTTAAGGCAATTATTCACTTTGCAAACCACACGCGCCATAGTCCGCCAATGATTGCGGTCACGCCGACCAATGAGACCGCTAACAAGATAATCGCTACGGGAAGATCAGAACGGAGAAATTCCCCAATAGCGGCAAGCAAGAAAATCGTGGTTACAACAATCGCGACTATGCGTTCGGTCGCTCCCGATAACATCGTAAACCATCTAACCATACTCGTCACCTGCGCTTCTTCTTGGTTCCTTTGCTTGCCGCTATCTTCGGATGCTTCGAACGTTCGCGAGATTCTGTAGGAATCTGCAAGAACGCGTCGAGCGCGTCGTCAAGAGCCAAGGGTATCTTTAATGGCCCGGGTCGCTTCTGCGATGCCCTTGATGTTTTCGGCGGTTTTTTGCGCACGAACGATGTGCCTCCGTAAGTCCTGATACTTGAGGCGACGGCCTTCAGCCGCTTTAAGCGCGAACTGCGCTCGTAGGTCGTCGGAGACCTGGCGGTTCGAGTACCTGAAATCAAACTCCGCAAGGTATCGCTGTAGATGGTCTGGGCTTACGTGGTGGTAGACGCCGTAGATGCCGCGCTTCAAGATCGAGAAGAAGCCTTCTACTGTGTTCGTGTGCGCCGCACCGCGAACGTACTCGCCCGCGGCGTGGTTAACCATTTCGTGGGTGGCGAATCGCTTGTGGACGTTCTTGTAGCCGGGGTAGCTATCGGTAAATAGCTGTGCGTCCGTATCGACGTTCTGCGCGAGCTTCGTCTTGAGGTTCGCGGCGGTTGCACGGTCGATCTTGAACGAACGGGCCACGCCTTGACGCTCGACCATCGAGAACACGGGGACCTTGGTCGTGCTATGCTTGCCGTCGCGTCGATTGGACTTGCCGCCGACATACGTTTCGTCCGCTTCGACTATGCCCTTGAGTTTGTCGAGAAAGATCGGGTGCGTCATAGCATAGCGGATTCTGTGCGCCATGAACCAAGCCGACCGATACGATACGCCAAGCATCCGGTGTAGCTGGTGTGCGCTCATGCCCTTCTTTGAGGCGCACATAAGGTGCATGGCATTGAGCCACTTGTGAAGCGGTATGTGGCTGTCCTCGAAGATCGAACCGACCGTCACCGTAAATTGCTTGCGGCAGGTGCCTTCTTTGCACTTATAAAGGCCCTTGCGTCCGGGTCGCTTGGAATCGGGTTTCGGTTCAAGTTTATACCCGCCGATGCAACCGCAATGCGGGCAGTAGACGCCGTTTCGCCAACGGATATTCTCAAGGTGACTTCGTGCTGTATCATCGTCGACAAACAATACGGGGTTCATATCTTAGTCCTTCGGTCCGATTCTGACGATAGCGGGCGATACCGCCGTGGTCGTTGTCATCGCAGTTGATACGCTGTACCCGACCGACTCTATTACAGGTTTAGGATCATTGGGTTTATGTAACCAAAATCCGACTTTTCCGAGCCTTATCGACTTGGAAGGTTTGTTCGGATATTGGCAGATGCAATCAACCTTGACGGTGTAGTGTCCATAATCTTTAAACGGAGGCGGGTCGAGCTTGCCTTCTTTGTCGAGGTTAAATAGAACCGGCATGAGCAGGTAACTATTAGTTCTTCGAGGTCCTGGTATGAACGGGGCATACAACGGGTCGAAAAATTGCTGTTCGGGTAGAATTTGGTCATAAACAACGGTAGCGCGGATTGTATATCGCTCTGCTGTAGATAGCCTTGACGCCCGGGCCCTCACATAGAGGTAACACAGACCACGCGGGCACTTACCAAAAAAATCCGTTCCGCCAACACCGATCATGTCGAATTGATCATTGACACGCGGCTTGATCGAATCGCACAAAGCAATAGCCTCTAGTGCGACCTCTTGTTCTGGTGCTCGCCGTGGCATATCAATGACCTTATAGGGCGGTGCCCAGGCCGACGGCGTGGGCTTGTGCGTATGGCGCCTCACGCCACACCACCATCATACCGCCGTTCACTTGGGTTTGTCAAGTGAACAATTGCCGTCGTTAAACCTGACATGATGTGTCAGGTATCGCGTGTTACTCTCTGGACGACTATCGAAGCACCAGCCGCTTATGAGGAGTTGTCAGATGATCACTGGAGTCGACCTGTTCGGTTTCACCGTTCGCGACAAGGCGAAGACGGTCGCATTCTATCGCGAGGTGTTGGGTCTCACGCCGACCGAGGAAGACGAGCAGGGAGCCGAGTTCACATTCCCCGACGGCACGACGTTCGGTATCTACCAGCCGCCGGGAGGCGATCTTCCGCTGGGCGGCGGTGTCATGTTCGCCGTCGATGATGCGCAGAAGGCGACCGAGCACTTTCGGTCGCGCGGGGCGAAGCTGAGCGACGTCATGGAGAGTAATGTCTGCTTCATGTCGCTCGGCAATGATCCGGAAGGCAATCAATTCATGATCCATCAGCGTAAGACAAAAGACTAAGTCTTAATCCGTCGTTCTTAACGGACGATTAGACGCCCATAATCTTTGCGGAGTACCTTTGCACGTGGCGCTCGCTATCTACGCGGCGCCACGAACCGCACATGAGAGGACATCCGCAATGATTTTAAGGTTTGGTGCGCTGCGCGCGGCGTTGGTCGCGGGCCTCGCGTTGACCATCGCGCTCGCTTGCCCGGCGGTCGCAGAAACTTCGGGATCGATAGTCGGTGCCGTCGTCAATGTTTCGACCGGCGCGCCGATCGCAGCTGCGCGAGTCGAGCTCGACGGCGTGGGCCAGCCTCAGGTCGTCATCAGCCGCCCGGACGGCTCGTTTTCCTTCGATTCGCTCGTCGCCGGCACGTACACGATCAAGGCGACGGCGACCGGCTATGAGTCTTTCAGAACCGCGCCGTTCGCGCTCGCTTCTGGGCAGGACCTGACCTCGACGATTTATCTGCAAGCCGTGACGACGACCAGCATCACGTCGCTCGCACACATCACAGTTCGAGGCAAAGCTGAGTTGAACACCGCGCCGGCGAGCACGGCTACGATCACCTCGAAAGATTTCGTCGCGAATGGCCAGACGCAAGTCGAGCAGGCGCTCGCGACGACGCCCGGCTTGACAGTGGAACATTTCGACAACGGCGCTCCCGGCGCGGTCGCGACGATCTCGATCCGAGGTGCCGGCGGATTTGGCAGCAGTAGCGACGGCGGAGGTAACACCGGCTACGAGGTGCTCGTGCTCCAAGACGGCGAGCCGATGCGCAACGGGCAGTACGGCGACTTCGACGTTTCGACACTGACGCCCGACGTCTACTCTCGTGTTGAGATTGTCAAAGGTGTCGGCGGCACATCGCTTTTCGGCGCGAACACGATCGGCGGCACGGTCAATCTCGTGACTCGCGACCCGACGAAGACCGAGAGCGGCGAAGCATCGATCGGCTTCGGCGGTTTTCAGACGAACTACGTCAACTTGCTCCAGTCGGACACGTTCGACCGCTTCGGATACGTCCTCGACCTCCATCGATACAATACATACGGCTTCTATCCGCCTGGGTTCAAGGTGTCGTACGCGCCGTTCGGCACACCGGGCGACGCGGCGTTCCCTCAGCAGGTCATGGATCTGAAATCCGGTTTGTTCAAGATGAAGTATGCGTTCACGAACACGACATCGGCTGCGATCACCGTTTCGGATGAAAGCGACTATCGCTCCCAGGACGGCTTGATCGGCGATCCGCTAGGTTACATCGATCCTTCGAACGGGTTGCCGGCATTTTACGGTTTCCCCGGCGATTGGGTGTGGAACATCCAGCCGAAGTACTCGCTTGACGTCACGACGGCGCTCGGCGGCGGCACACTCGACCTTCGCGCATACACGCAGTATCTCGAGCGCGTGGTCGACGGCCTGGGCGAACCGTCCGACCTGTGCTGTTTCTTATCGCGTCAGGTCGATCACCTCGGCGGCGACCTCGTGCAGTGGACGAAGGGGTTCGGCAATCAAACGCTCACGCTGAGCGTCGGCGGCAACGGCGACGCGTTCTTCTTCGGCGAGGGGTTCAATCAAGCCGAGACTTTCGCCGAACTCAACGCGTCGGGCGGGCAGCAGACGTACCGGACCTACTTGATCCGCGACGACGATGAGCTTTCGAGTAAGTTCGATCTGACCGCCGCCGGCTATTACAGCGACTACGACACGGTTGCGGTGAAGCGCTTCGACCCCCGCATTGCGATGGTCAACAAACCCGACGCGTCGACCGTCGTCAAAGCATCGGTTGGCACGGGCTTCGCGGCGCCGCGCTTGTCAGATCTCTTCACGCCGGCCGACTTCAACATCAACGACGCCTCTCCGAACGCCGTCTGCCCGACGCCTAGCCCGTGCTTCGGCAGCGCCGGCAATCCATCGCTAAAAGCGGAGACCGCTAACGGCGAGGATGTGAGTTATCAGCACTTGTTCGGCGCAAACGGACAGATCGGGGTCGATTTCTACCGGACAAACCTGACGAACCACATTCTCGACGGTCTACTGCCGACCGCGCCTGGCACAGTCTTCCAAGGCACGAACCAGCCGATGCTTTTCATCCAAGAACCGTTGAACATCGCCGGCGCCGTGTACACGGGCATGGAGCTGTCGGCGACGATCCCGTTCGATGCTCGAACAGGTATCGACACGTACTACGACACGCAAGCCGCATACCCGACCGGCGTCGACCTGCCGACTGAGACAGTGTTGCAAGACGTCGTGAACAATCAGCAGTTCCTCGGCGTGCCTTTGCACAAGGCCGGCTGGTCGCTTGACTACCAGAATCCGACGGGCGGCGGCCTCTTCTTCGGCGGCGACTGGTATGGGCCGAATAACGCGTTCAATCTGCCGGCGTTCTGGACGTACCGAGCCGGGTGGAATGTGCCATTCTCGGGCGACAACGTCATCAACATGACCTGGAGCAATATCTTCAACAAGAACGCCAACTACTATCAGTCGTTCCGCGGCGGTGTCGCCTACCCAGGCTTCACCGGCCCGTATCTAACCAACGGATATAACGTCGCGCCGCATAGCCTGTCGATCACGCTCACGCATCGATGGGGCGAATTCGGCGGGTAGTCGATAGCTTGTAGACGCCACGGCGGGCCGGCATATTGCCGGCCCTTCTTTTAGAGACAGGTTTGCGTTTCGCCGCTGTCTTGAACCTGAGTCAGCTTATCTTCCAGATCGAACATCAGGGTCAACGTTTCGTCTGAACCGCAAGCGATGTTGAAGCCCATGCTGAAGTCGACCGTAGCGTTTGGGTTTGGAACGAATTGACGTGGCCGCGTGTCTGAGGGGCAACCCGACGCCGGCAAGGGCTCGTTCATCGTCGGCCAATCGCCCTGGGCGTCATTGTCGAAGGAACAGCCGTTGGGTCCGGCCGGCTTGCCTGCGACGTACATATAGTTGAAGGCGGTGAGTCCGCGCTTCTTGAGGAGCGCGTAGGCGTCTGACCGAGTCATGCCGACGACAATCGTCTTCTTCACCCAAGCGATGTCGCGGATCGACTTTGCCCTCGTTTCGATGCTGAAGTGGTTGAAGGCCTCAGCGAACGTCCGCCCGAGAAGAACGTGATCTTTTGCGTTGTCGAAC
Source organism: Candidatus Eremiobacteraceae bacterium (assembly GCA_035631255.1). Taxonomy (GTDB): domain Bacteria; phylum Vulcanimicrobiota; class Vulcanimicrobiia; order Eremiobacterales; family Eremiobacteraceae; genus JANWLL01. Next base: position 7,223 of record DASQJC010000189.1, read on the forward strand.
TTAGCCTTAAGGGCTGGACCCGCTTCGCCCGAGTCCATCGCAGCTAGAGCGAATGCGGCAGTGTACGACAGCACCTCATCTGACGCGTGAGCCGCACTGGAGCTGAACCACACCACGTACGTTCCATCGATGGGGCCTGCGTAGTGGCAGGTCGAATCACCGGCAGGCATCTCCGAAGGCGATTTTGTCACTTCTTTTATTCGACCGGACGACGTGCCGGTAAAAATGGCCGACACGACTTTCTTGATGTCGGTATTTGAGAACGTCGTCGTGTTCGAGCTAGAAACAGCGGCGCTAGCGGATGCGCCCGCCGATGCGGCGGTGACGGCGGCGAGAACTGCAACTGTCCGTCTCACCAAGATCGCAGCGAAGCTCATCGGCGCCCTCTTCTTTGTCGAGACCGGCGTACCCACTCGCTAGTCCGCATCATCGGGTTCGGTCCATGGGCTAATGGCGTGGCGCAGGTCGTTGTACGCGCGGCGGTGGGGCAGATCAAGGTCGGCAGATCCAGCGCACTCGTAGAATTCGCGGATCAGGTTGTCGCGACGAAGCTGCTTCGCATCGTCGTCGGGCATCGCTAAATAGGCCGCGACCTCATCTCGGGACCGGATCGGAAAATCGGCCGGAAGTTTTTCGAGCGCGTCTCGTATCCGTTCTTCGTCTGGATGAGCACTGGGTTCCGGAGCTGCCATGAGTCCGCCGCGCCGCATCCATTCGGTCGGCTCTATCTCGCCGTGCGAACGATAGAGCGTGACGCCGCCGACGACGTAGAGGACGAAAATCGAATAAGCTACCAGGATGACGAAGCCCGCCGTTACGACGACCCCGGGCCACGTGCTCCAGGTCATCATGACGAAGCCGATAACGACGATATAGATCGGAAGCGTCGCCCACCCGAGAATGAAGTTCAGGCGGCGTTTGAGTTTCGATCGCGCCGATTGCTCGTCAAGAGGGCGCATCGATCCATTTGTCCACGACTGGCAGACGCGGCTCGCCGGATGGATACGTGCCGTCGGGATGATCTGCCATCCAGCGGCGCGCGCGCATCGCGAGATATTCGAAGTTCTGAAACGCCCAGGGTGCGCGCCGGCGCATTAGTGCGATTGGTCCTTGAAGAAGCTCCCAATAGCGGGAATAGGCACTGCCGCTCCATTCCATCAACGTCGCTTCCGATATCAGCCCCTTTTTCAAGAACGTTCCGATCTGTTCGAAGATAAGGCAGAGGTACAACTCTGGGAAGCGTTGCGGGTCCACTTTTCCGCGGATGATCGCCTCTCGATAAGCCGGATCGGCCATCTTCGCCTCGAGTTCCATGGCTGCGATGCGAGCGCCATTTTGCGAGATCTCCGGCGGTATCGTCAGCTGGCTGATGCTGATGAGCGCTGATAGTTCGTTGTTCGAGCGGAGGTGGCGCAATTGGATCAAAGCGGCGATCGCAGTCGCCGCGATGACGATGAACGTGCCGAACGCGGCAATAGTGTTGAGCACCTCGAGCGACATCTTCACCTCCTTCGGCTCGTCAGGCAAACGACGACGGCCGACGTTCACACGCGGCGGGTGTGGGCTGGCGTTCGCTTCCGCAGTCGTAGAACCCGGGCGTTTTATGGGATGTAGCCAGATATATAGGAAGACAGGCCGCTTGTGAGCGGCCCGTCTTGTAGGTCGGGTTGATACGCGCTGAGCGCTAGATCCGTACGGTTAGCGTCAGCGTGACGTTGGCCGGCTGCAGGCCGAACTCTTCATTCGATGCGATGCCGGCGATGTTCTGGGCGAGTCCGTTGTTGGCAGACGGCGGCGCGAACGGATTCACGGCTTGCGGTTCGCCGCTGCCGATGAATCCGTACTCCTGGACCGCCGAGTTGAAGATGTTCGTGCCGCCGAGCGTCACGATCTCAGCCCCGCCGTTCAGCGGATGGCTGAGGAACGCGTTCGTGAACCAGTACGCCGGACGATCGAGCGGGTTATTGTTCCCGATGTAATAGTTGTCGATACGGAGTTCAAACGTGCCCGGCTGGAAGTCGAGCGACGCGGTCCCTTGATGAAGCGGGATGCCGTTCTGCTGCCCGCCGTTGAGCAATGTGAGGTTGTTGATGAGGATCGCATTCGGGAAGTTCGCGTCCTGCGACGACTCCACCGAGTAGCCGTAATCCAGATACGCCTTCTTCGCGAAGCGGTAGCGACCGTTGATATCGACGCCGCGAGCGAGTTCATCCGCCGCATTGAAGGTGTCGTCAATGCCGAGGAACGGGTACGTCGCCGACGGCTGCGAACCCGGCGGCAAGCATCCTTGTGCGATGAGTCTGGCCAAGTACGTTTGCAGGGTCGTCGATGCGAACTGGACGTTCTGCAAACCGTACTGGAGCAGCGGTTCCGTCGCGCCGAATAGGAACTGGTGGACCGACGTCTCGTAGGCATTCACTTCGAACGTGCTGTCGTCGGCGAAACGATGGCCGAAGCCGATCTCGACGTCGTTCGACGTTTCCGGAATGAGGTTCGGGTTGCCGCCGGGATTCGGCAACGAGTTGAGGAGGCACGAGACGTGCGTGAGCGAGCTGCCCGGATCGGGCTCGAACACGATGCCCGTCGACTTCAACTCGGGCGCCGGCGCACCGACCGAATGGCCGTACGTCAGCCGCAGAACGTCGTTCGAATCGGGCCGGAACTGCGCCGTTAAGCGCGGATCGAACGACGTCTTGTTGGAGGCGTTATCGTTCTTTATCCACGCGTTGAGGAATCCGGAGAAGCGATCGTTGAACTCGTGCTGATCGCGCACGAAGAAGCTGCTCGTCCGGTACGTCGCCGTCGTGAAATCCGGCGCGTACGCGAATATCGGCTCACCCGATGACATGGACCCTGGCGCGACGAGCGCTTGTCCCCATTGCAGTTGGTTGATGAGCGCGTACCCGAAGCCGAGATCGTTGTTCTCGGAGACGAGGTCGTCGGACAGCAAGTAGCCGTGCGTGTCGAAGTAGTCGGTGAAATCGGGCGTGCCGAGCTTATTGCCGCTCGCATCGATGCCGCCCGACAGCGAGCTGTCTTTTTCAAAGAAATAGTTGTTCACGTAGCCGTCGAGCGAGATGTTGTTGACGCCCTCTTTAGCGGTGAAGTTGATGTCGTAGTCGCGCATGCTCGCGGAACGGTTGCGGCCCGCGCCGCCGCCATCGGGTCCCCACGAGACTGCCGCCCACTGTTTTGCCGTGTAGCATGCCGTCGTGTTCGTGATCGGATTCGTCACGACCGTGTAGCCGTTGTCCGTCGACCCGCTGCCGATGATGCAATCCGGCGTCTGGCTTTGGACCTGCGCGAGCCGCGTCGCGTAGGGCAGGAAGTCGTTATCGCCGTTGCCGGTCGAGTTCGCGGCCTGTACGGTGGAGTAGGCGGAGACGGTGACGGCCGTCGTGGGCGTCATCGAGTAGCGGAAACGGCCGAGCTCGGTGGTCAGCTTCGACTCCTGACCGACCGCGTACGTCTCTGCTCCCTGATTGCAATTGCTGACGTCGTTGCCGTTCGCATTGCTGCAAGCGAAGTTCGGATTCACCGACCCTGTCACGAGCAACGCCGGACGGGCGCTTTGGAAGATGTCGCCGTTGAGCGTACCGGTCAATCCCGAGACGCCCGCGGCGGCGACGTAACCGAAACGCCCCTGCGTTCCGGTGGTGCCGAGTGAGGTCGAAAGGACGCCGTCGCCTCCGACTTGCTGTTGGAAGATATAGTGAGGCGTCAGCGTCGGTGAGAGCAAGTGCATATTGACGGCACCTGCGATGGTGTCGCTGCCGTAAAGGCCCTGTGCTCCGGATCCGTATGTGACGTCGACGCCATCAAGCGCAGTGATCGTCGAATTGGCGAAGTTGAAGTGCTGCGGTGCGAGGACGCCGAGCGGACCGGCCGGCCGGCCGTCGATGAGCGTGGCGGTCTCAGAGGGGCCAAAACCACGCATATTGAGCGCGACGTCATCTCCGGGCGACGAGCTCGTCTGCTTGTTGATTCCAGGCAGCGTGTTCAGCTGATCGACGAAACGGATCTGGCCGGTTTGCGCCAAGTTCTGCACGCTCACCGACTGCGTGATCGTCGTCGCCGATGCGAGCGCGCCAGCGGTGACGGTCACCGTGCCAAGCGAATGCAGGTTCGATGAGTTCGCGGAGATCTGGAGCGCCGCGTTGACCGTCACGATGCCGGCGCTCGAGACGGCGACATTCAGGTTCGACGAAGGAGCGTAGCCCTTCGCGAGAATGCTGATGTCGTAAACACCCGCAGGGACATTAGGAATTGAAAACGTGCCATATTGATCGGTCGTGCCGGACGCGATGATGTTGACGCCCTGGAAGAGCGTGACGGTCGCGCCGCTGATGGGAAGAGCGTTGCGCTGATCGACGACCGTGCCGATCACCGTCGCGGAACCCGGAGGGGGTGCGGCCGCCTCTGCCGGCACAACCGAACCCATAACGCTACCGAGCAACATCGCGGCGAGGGCCACGGCAAGAACATCCGAACGGCGCAGGAGCCGTCTTATCATTACTTCCTCCAGTCGAAATTAGCCACACTGTTAAGGTGGCTACAAGACCTAATGTAGTGCTCGAAGGTTAAGAGGCCTAACGACGCGCGTTAAGCCTTCTTAACACTCTCGGTTTATGAAATGAAGCGGAGCTAGGGTTTTGTCGATCAGGGCTGTGTCAGCCGTAGCAACACGAGGAGCGGTCGGTAGGATTGCCTTGTGGCGTGCCTACTTTTCTACCAAACGGGCCCAGTCTTGGTTGATGCTGACTTCTCGCACGCTCCAGGTGCAAGTGACCTCGAACTAGATGGAACGAAGGGTTCGCTGTTTACGAGCGCCGGATCGATCCCGGCGGTTGCAGATCATTTCGCGTTAAATCATTGAGTTCCCGAATGCCATGCTCGAGAACGTTCTTCAGCTCGGCCTGAGTTACGTCACGCCGGACGTTTGGGTTCGCCGACCATCTGCTGGAGCCGCGATCCTCCCATCCTAACAGCGCAACGAAATAGGTTTTCTGAAGTTGATCGCTAGGATCGATTTGGATCTTTCTATGGATACCTTCTCGCACCCATAGCAAGTCGCGGCCCGGACGGTCGTGGTCGTCTTGGATGAGTTCGAGATGATGCGCCGTCGCAATCTCTTTTAGCGTCTCGTCTATCTCGAAAAGCGTCCGGCGCTGCCGGTTCCACTCTTCCGAAAACTTCTCGAACTCACTTACCATTGTGGCCATCTTCGCAAATACCAAGTCGGCGCCCCGGTCTTGCGATCGTGCAACTCAAAAGGCGTGCCACGACGCATGGGCGACAAAGTCATCGTTGCGGCTCCGGCTCCGCTGCGTTTGTCGCCTGATCCAGCGCGGTATCCGTTTTGCTCTTGGGCTATGATGCGGGACATAGGAAGCCGGGGTATAATGCACGCGGTGAAAACGGCTATTTGGTGACGCCACCCACCCGAGCCCCCACGCTCCGATCTTGGCGCCAGGCGCTCGCGCTTGGGGGTTAACCGTCATTTCTGCCCGGGGCGGCTTCGCTTCGCGGCTCG
>DASQJC010000190.1:0-10986 GCA_035631255.1 Candidatus Eremiobacteraceae bacterium
CGCCGCGATGTACGAGTACGTGCTCGCGAAGTCGAACCAGAAATCGATGCGCCTCATCGGGTCTTAGTCTAACAGACGGCCCGCGAACGTTTCAATGCCGCCGCGATGCCAAGGTCGACGCCGGCTTCGTATTGCGAAGCCGCAGTCGCGTTTCACCGCGCAAATGCGCCGATATTTTGTGGTCAGTCAAAACTCGGGTATTGCTCGAACATCTTGAGGTCCGGCTCGAGAGTATCCCACGGCTCTGCGCCGGCCACGTGGATGTGCATCGTCGGCTTGAACAAGGCCGGATCGTCGAGACTGCCTGCGGCGATGCCGATGCCTCTCTCGCTCTCACCGCCGGTGAGTCTCGATCCGCAATCCGCGCAAAATCCACGAAGATTCGTCCCGCCTCGCAAGCTTTGCGTCTCGTGACGTTTGATGTTGCCGTTCGTGACTTTGAACGAGCCTTTCGACACATAGACGACCGGCATGTACGCGCTGCCGGAGACGTGCTGGCAGTCTCGGCAATGGCACTTGAACATCAGCGTCGGCTCGGCCGTGTATTCATAACGCACCGCGCCGCAAACACAGCCGCCCGTGATCATGGCAGTCACTCCTCCACATCCGCTCCAGGCTTGTCGGCCCCGATGAGCGCTTCGCGGAATAACACGAGCAGCAGCGGGGACAACGACAGGTTGTCGACGACCCCGTTCGCGAGGATCAGCTCGATGAGTTCGTCGCGGGTGAACCAGCGCGTCTCGAGCACCTCGTTGGCGTCGTGCTGCCCGCCGGTCTCCTTCAGATCGGATGCGAGAAATATCTCGTAGCGCTGGTTGCTGCAGCCGTAAGATGCCCAGCAGTGCATCAGCGGTTCGATCCGCCCAGCGCGAAAGCCGGTCTCTTCCTCGAGTTCGCGCAACGCAGCGGCTGTTATGTCCTCTCCTTCGATCGCGCCACCAGAGGGGATCGCCCAGACGTACTCGTCGACGATAAAACGGTACTGCCGCACGAGAAGGACGTCGCTGCCGCGACGCGCGACGATACCGACCGCTGGAGCTGGGAAATCGATCGTATAATACGTGCGATCAGACCCATCGTTGACCGTCACTTGCTGCAGCAGCACCGAGAAGTACGGGTTCTTCACGAGCGTCTCGACGCTGCGTGATGTCCACGGCTTGCGATCTTCTTCGGGCAGCTCGCCGTCCGTCACGCCATCGCTGCAGCTGTCGCGCGCAGGCTGTCGACGACCGCCTGCGTCCGCACCGCCTCCTCGAACGAGCACGCGATGAGCGATTGTTCCTTGGTCGCCGCCGCCGTCAGGAATGCGCGCGTCTCCGCTTCGAACGCATCGCCCAGACCCGGCAATGACGCACCTTCGATCGTATTCCAGGCGAGCGCGAAATCCCAGCCCTCAAGCCGAAGCGCGCCCGCGCGTGTCACCATCTCGAACGCGATGAACTTGTCCGGCGCGTCGCATGTATAGGCGAGCGTTCCTACCCCACCGCTCTTGAAGAGCAGCGCCGCCGCGATCCGCGTGGTCGCGCTGTCTGTCGCGTCACGTGCACCCGATGAAAGCGCTTTCACTTCGGTGACCTCACCCGCCACGAACCTGCACAAATCGACGACGTGCGTCGCCTGCTCGTTGATCGCTCCGCCCGACTGATCGGCGAGACCCCACCACGGGACCGAGTACGGTTTGCACGCCCAGTGGCACATGACGGCGACGACTTCGTGCCGCTCGGCGAGTGATTTCGCCAAGCGCACGGACTCGCGATATCGATTCATGTACCCGACTGCGTTGATGATCCCCGCGCGAGCGACGGCTTCCGCGAGTTCCTCGCCGTCCTCTGCACGCAAGCCGATCGGCTTTTCCACCATCGTCGCGACGCGCGCCTGGAGTGCGAGCTGCACGACGTCCCTGCGCACGGACGGTGGCGTACACACAAAGACGGCGTCGAGCTGATCCCAAGGCAGCATCGCGGGATCAGCGACCGCGATCTTCGCGCCGGCCTTTGATGCGAGCGCTCGAGCGCGCTCCACGTCGCTATCAGCACAGCCCTGGATCTCAGCCCCGAGCCCGGCTGCTCGCGCGGCGCGCTCACCGCCCATGCGGCCGCACCCCACGATGCCGACGCGCACGCGCTTCCCATTCTCGCTCATGGCGCTGCGAGCGGTCGCGGTGTGCTGTGACTCAAGCGGCCCGCGAAAAACGAGCGGACACCTTCGACCACGTACTCGACCTCGGCCTCCGACATCGCCGGTCGGATCGGCAAGCACAACAGCTGCGACGTGAGCTGCTCTGCGACCGGGAACTGCCCGCGCCTCCAACCGTATCCGCCGAACGGCGCTTGCAAATGGATCGGCGTCGGATATCGCGTCACGGCGTCGATGCCGATCGACGTCAAGTGTGCGAGGAGCGCATCGCGATGCTCGGTTCGGATCTGGAAGAGATGATATGCGTGGACCTCGTCATCATCGACGCGCTGCCACGTGACGGGCAAGCCGTCGAGTCGTTCTCGATAAATCGCGGCGACTTCGTTCCTACCCTTTACCCAGCCGGCGAGCCGCCCGAGCTTGTGGCGCAGAATGCGCGCTTGTATCGCATCCATCTTGCTGTTGATGCCGAGCGCGACATGCTCGTTCTGCGAGGCTTGGCCGAGGTTGCGCTGGATCCGTAGTGACCGATCGTATCGCTCGTCATCCGTCGCGACCGCGCCTGCATCGCCCGCCGCGGCGAGATTCTTGCTCGGATGAAAGCTGAAGCATCCGATCGCGCCGATCGTGCCCACCGCTCGACCGCCGATCTCGGCTCCGTGCGCCTGCGCAGCATCTTCAAGGATATGGAACCCAGAGCGCTCGCCGAGCTCGATGAGCCCGTGCATCGGCGTCGGCTTGCCGTACAAGTGCACCGGGATGATCGCGCGCGTTCTCGGCGTGACTGCGGCGGCTGTTTGGCCGGCGTCGATGAGATACGTTTGTTCGTCCGCGTCGACGAGCACCGGCATCGCGCCGGCGAGAACGATGGCGGCGACGGTCGCGTAGAACGTGTTCGCGTGCGTGATGACTTCGTCACCTGGCCCTACGCCCAGAGTCCTAAGGGCTAGGACCAAAGCATCCGTGCCGCTGTTCACGCCGACGACGAATCGCGCGCCGAGCGATGCGGCGAACTCATGCTCGAATCGCTCGACTTCTCGCGTCAAGATGTAGTCGCCGTGCAGCAGCATCGACCTGATGTCGGCGATCAGCTCCTCTACGTCGCCGAACTGTGCGACATAGTCATACCGGTTCACGCGCATCGAACGCCATCCGTCGGCAGTTGCGGCGTTCACTTGGCTGACAGGAAGCGAATGCGCCGCTCGTCAAAGTTCGCCGCCCCTCCGAGCTTGCCTATTTTGGGTATCTGGCTATTAGGCTTCTGAGGGGACGTTCTCTTCGTCGCTTTTTGGGTAACTCCGGAGTGTCCTTCGACTCGGCGGTCGACGTGACGTATGAAGTGTTTCGCTTCGCTCGAAGAAGTGCCGCCCGTCCAGCGAGAGCGGGAACACGACGGCTTTGGGCCGATCGTCTTCCGGCGCATGCTCTCTTCGGATTCGTTTGAGACGAACATCGACTTCGTCGATGTGACGACGATACCGCCGGGCAGCGTCATCGGTCGCCATCAGCACCGAGGCAACGAAGAGCTCTACTACATCGCTGCGGGCGACCCGCTCGTACGCGTCGACGGCGACGAACGCCGCCTCCATCGCGGCGCCATCGCGGTCGTCCACTCGGAAGGCTGGCACGAACTCGTGAACGACACCGAGCAGCCGGTCGAGATCTTCGTCATACAGGTCCATCTATGAGTACGACCGATGTCATCATGGTCGTCGAACCTGCCGAACCAGGTTGGTGGACGGTATCGCACATCGATCAAGGCGACTTAACGACGCTGTCGCAACGTCGGGTCGTCGCAGCCCCGCTGCGCGATCCAAGCACCCGCTGCATCCAGCGATTAGGAACGCGGCTGATCAGCGAGACGGGCGCGGCATCGAGCATCCTCTTCTTGCTCGATAAGCTCGCGAATCCGGCTTCGACCAAACCCACGCTCCTCACCGGCTATCCCGTGCCGATCTTGGCCGTGTGCCCATCGACGGTGCTCGCAGAAGCCGCGCCGAAGAAGTTCAGACGTTTCGTCTTTCTCGACTTCCAAGGGCGAGGTCAGATCGCGCTTGTCGCGCGCGCCGAAGACGGAACGATCGTCGACTTCGCGCGTCACGGAGGCGACTTCGCGCAAAAGCTCTCGGGCGATTCGCATTTCGCGAACGGCAGCGGCGATTTGCTCCTCGATCTCATCGCGAGCCGCGCCGGCGCAGACACATGTGCGATTGCGACTGAGGTACGGGTCGCGCTGGAACCGTTCTTCGCCACGGCGAGCGGATTCGGATACACGTCGATCGTCTTCGCGAGCCGCGCTTTCCACGATCGTCCGCTCGCTGACGAATTCGCGCAGACGTTCGCGCGCGATTGCAGCGCTGCACATTCGGTCGGCGTGCTCGACACGAGCGCCGAACGCGCGGTCGCCGGCGCACGCAGGCTTGCCATGGTCGCATCGGAGCCGGGCGTCTGGATGACCGGCACCCGCTCGCGTCCGACGCTCGCAGTGCGAGCGACGCGCGACGTCGAGTATCGCATCGAGCACGTCGACCGGCCGGTTTTCGATCCCGATGAGCCGGCGCTCTCGCAGCTTATCGGCTCGCGGCCGACCATGTTGTTCGTCGACGCTATCGTGCTCGAGACGTATGGCCGCGAAATCGCGGCGTACGCCGCGCGTCATCTGAATTGTCTCGGCATCTCGTCGGTCGAAGGCACGGAAGAGGCGAAGACGTGGGCGCAGGTCGAGGACGTGTGCGCGCGCATCGTCTCCGCCGGCCTGCGGCGCGACGGTGTCGTCGTCGCCGTCGGCGGCGGCACGACGCTCGATGTCACGGGACTCGCGGCTTCGCTTTACCGCAGAGGCGTCCGGTACGTCCGCATCCCGACGACGCTCATCGGGATGGTCGATGTTTGCGTCGGCATCAAACAAGGCGCGAATTTCGCGAGCAAGAAAAACGTCGTCGGCGCTTTTCACGCGCCCTTCGGCGGCATCAACGACCTGCGGTTCCTCAAGACGCTGCCGGCGCGCTATTTGGCTTCGGGCGTCAGCGAGATCGTCAAGATGGCGCTCATCCGCGATCCGTTCCTCTTCGAGCTCCTCGAGGCGCACGCCGAACGGCTGGTGGCGTCGCACTTCCAGACGCCGAGCCGCGCGGCGGAGCAAGTGGTCGTGCGAGCGGAGCTCGCGATGATGGCGGAACTGCAGCCGAACTTGTACGAGCAGGATCTGCGCCGCTTTGTCGACTTCGGGCATTCGTTCAGTCCGTGGCTCGAGAAAGCGAGCGATTTCACGATCCATCACGGCGAAGCGGTCGGTCTCGACATGATGATGTGCACCGCCATCGCAGTGCGACGCGGCATGTGCGACGACTGGGTGCTGCGCCGTCTCGCCCGCTTGTATCGGGCGGCCGGCATCCCGATCTCTCACGCGCTCAGCGCTGCCGAGCCGCTCGTCGCGTCGCTCGAGGACGTCCGTCTCCATCGAGGCGGCGACCTCAATCTGGTCGTCCCGACCGGGATCGGTGCGCCAGCGTTCATCCAATCGATCGACGTCGACGAGCTCACCGTCGCGCTTTGCGACATCGAAATGCTCGCGCAGTCGGCGGCGGATACCGCAGGTCAAGTCAGTGCTCTCGCTGGCGGTTGACCTCGGAGGCACGTTTCTCCGGTGTGGAGTCGCCACGCCCGATGGGGCGATGACGGCGATCGAACGCACGACGGTTCCCAACTCTCTCGATGGCAAGACGTCGCCTGGCGCGGTCTGGGATCTTATCGTATCGCGCATCGACGACTACGGGCGGCGGTCGCCACTCCTCGGCGCTGACGACCCTATCGCATTTGCGTTCCCAGGACCGATCCTCAATGGACGGACGATCGTCGCGGCGCCGACGGTCACAGGCGACGCGCCGGTACCCGACCTCGCGGCGCTGCTCGAGGCGCGCACCGCGCGGCAGGTCTTCTTGCTCAACGATGTGTCTGCAGCCGCATGGCACCTCAGCGAGCGTCTCGACGTCAGTCGATTCATGGTCGTAACGGTGAGCAGCGGCATCGGCTCGAAGGCATTCGATCGGGAAAGCACGAGCGGCGTCATCGACGACGTCGCGTATGCCGGCGAGATCGGCCACTGCAAGGTCGACGCGTCGCGAGATGCGCCGATGTGCGACTGCGGCGCACGCGGCCACCTCGGCGCGATCGCCTCCGGACGAGGCACCTTGCGGTTGGCGCGGCGAGTCGCTCAGGCAGACCCCGATGTCTTCTCCGTTTCACGGTGCGTCACGGTTTACGGCGCGACCGCGACGACACTCGATAACGAACGCCACCTCGTTCCGGCGATCAAAGACGGCGATGCGTGGGCCGTCGACGTCATGCGCCGCGCCATGGAGCCGCTCGCGCGGACTCTGTCGGCGAGCATTTATGCCTTCGGACTCGAACGGATCGTCGTCGTCGGCGGCTTCGCGCTCGAAGTGGGTGAGCGGTACATCGCGACTCTGCGAGAGCTCATGGATGTCGAACAGGTAGGGTCGCCGTTCGCGATGAGGAGCGAAGACATCGTCGTCCTCGGAGCCGCGTATCCCGATGCGACGCTTCTCGGCGCTGCGACGTACGCGCGCCGCTTTTTCTCCGGCGCGAAGGTTCAGCGATGAAGCTCGCGATCATCGGCGGAAGCGCTGCGAGCACGCCCGCGTTGTTCCGCTGCGATGCGATGCGAGACGCCGCCGAATCGCTCGACGTCGTGTTGACCGGTCGTTCTCGCGAGAGGCTCGACGCTGTCGCACGCGCGATCGGGATCGTCACCGACGGCGCATTCGCTTCGCTGCGGACAGTCGAGCACGGAACCGCCGCGGCGCGCTCGGCGATGCGTGGCTGCGACGTCGTTCTCGTTCAAGTGCGATGCGGCGGTTATCTTGGCAGGGCATTTGACGAGACATTTCCGCTCCGCTTCTCGATACCGGGCGATGAAGGTCTCGGCCCCGGCGGCCTCTCCGCTGCATGGCGGAGCTGGCAATCGTTGCGCGATATGCTCACTATCGTCCAGGAAGAGTGCCCGACTGCGTTCGTCGTCCTGATGACGTCGCCGGTAAGCCTGCTCGTGCGTTGCATCCTTGCGGAATTCCCGGACATACGCGTCGCCGGCATCTGCGAACTTCCTTGGACGACGTTGAAAAGCGCATGCGAACCGTTCGGCAAGGATGCGTCTGCGGCACACTTCACGTACGCGGGCGTCAACCACCTCGGCTGGTTCGCCTCGATCGATTGCGGCGAACTCGACGTCGTCGGTGCGTACGCAGCGCAGCGCGACCGCGATTTCCCTTCACGATCGTTGGTCGAGTCGTCCGGCGTGCCGCTCAAGTACCTACGGCTTCACTACGAACGCGAGGCCGTCGTCCGCGAACAGCTGGCTTTGGCGGTACCGCGCGGAGCAGAACTCGAAATGCTGCAGCGTCGTGCGATCGAGCTGTTCGCTTTCGGCGACCGCGACGAGGTCGATGCTGCGATCGCCTCGCGCCCGACGCCGTGGTACGCCGATGCGATCGCTCCGCTCATCGCATCCTTCGCTCTCGGGTCGGATGGGCCGATCCCGTTCTTCCTGTCTGCGCGCAGCCGCGGTGCGCTCGATGGATTCGCCGATGACGACATTCTCGAGCTGCCACATGAGCTCGTCGAAGGCAGACTTGTGCCGATCGAGGGTTCCTGCGGAGTGACTCCGCAGGCGCGACGCGTTCTCGAAGACTTCGTCCGATACGAACGCCTCGCAGCGGATGCGGTTCTCTCGCGCGATCCATCCGCAATCGTCGCCGCCCTGCGAGCTCATCCATGGGTCGACGATGATGCGGCCGCTCGAGGACTGGCTGACGCCATCGTCTATCAGGAGACCGCTGCAGCCGCCTCCGTCATGTAGTAGCCGACGACATCGCCGATGCTTTTGGCGAGCGTGTAACGCGGCGTATATCCCAGACTTGTGATCTTCGAAGGATCGCCTGTGTGACGGGCGATGTCGTTGACGCGCGGTGCCGCCCGCGCGATGCTGACCGAGCCCTCGATGCCGGCCGCTCGAAGCGTCGATGCGAGCACATCGCCGATGGCGACCTCGACGCCGCTTGACACGTTGTAAGCCTCGCCTGCGACGCCGCTGTGAGCCAATCGACCGAGCGCGCTCGCGACGTCTCGAACGTCGACGAAGTCGCGCGTCGAGTCGAGGTTGCCGGCCTCGACCACGGGCTCGGCGACACCGCGCGCGATCGCTGCCGCTTGCGCGGCGAAGCGCCCGCAGACATGCCGCTCGTCCTGACCCGGTCCGACGAGATTGAAGAGCCGTGCCCAAAGCACCGGGACACCGTAACGCTCGGCGACGATCCGCGATGCGTGCTCCGATACGAGTTTGCTCGTGGAATACGCGTCGACGGGTCTACACAGCGCGGACTCTTGTATCGGTATGCGTTCCGGGGCTCCGTACACGCCACCGGTGGAACCCAGCACGCTCATCCTGACGGTCGGCCCCAATTCGGCGATCGCTTCGATGAGCGTTATCGTTCCGATGAGGTTCGTCTTCATGAGATGCGCGTTGTCATCGTCGCGCAACCCCGATGCCAGATGCACGACGAGCTCCGGCCGGAACTCAAGCATGAAGTGGACTAGCGAATGGCCGTCGCAGATGTCGATCGCTTCATAGCGATATCGCTTGTCGACTGCCGCTTCTCTTAACGACACGGGCAAGGGTGCAGGAACGCTCGTCGCGCCGAAGCGGACGTTGTGCGTGAAGACCTCGTCACGGCGCGGCGAGCGGCCGATGCCGAGCACTTCAGCCTCCGGGTCGTCAGCAAGCGTCGCGGCGACGAAGTAGCGGCCGACGAAACCTTGCGCTCCGGTGACGAGATATCTCACGGCCGCCGGCTCGCTTCCGCCGCGTCCAGCATCGCGTCCACTGTAAGAGCGAGCCCTTTAGCGAGAGGTGTCGGCGGCTGCGGCCCGAGCACAGCGCGGAGTCGACGCACGTCGGCGATGAGTTCGAATATCTCCGACGCTTCCGGCCGGCGCCGCGACGGATCTTCGACCACCTGTCCGCTCGCGCAAATCGCGGCGACGAGGCCTGCAAGTGCGCCAACGCTCGTGCCCATGCCTGAACCGACGTTGAGCGTGATCGAGTCCGCAACATCGCATTCGCACGCAGATGCGATCGCCTCTGCGAGATCGGTGACGTAGACGTAGTCGCGCACGGGCCGCATATCTGCGACGACGATGTCGCCGCGCAATGCAGCTTGGCACACGATCGTGCCGACCAGCGAATCCGGCGCGACGCCGGGTCCGTACACGGAGAACGGCCGGAGGATGACGCTCGCGACGCCGTAGCTGGATGACCACGCGCGCACCGCGCATTCGGCGACGGCTTTCGCCGCACCGTACGGAGAAGTCGGTCGAAGCGGCGCATCCTCGGTCACCGGGTTTTGATCCGGTGGCCCGTAGACCTCAGCCGAAGACGCATATACGATTCGCCGAACTCGCGAGCGCCTGCACGCTTCCAGCACGTTGATCGTGCCGCCGAGGTGCACGTCGAACGTCGCGCTCGGATCGGATATCGACGCACGCACGGACGCACCGCCGGCCAGATGTACGGCGGTGTCCGCACCGCGTATCGCTTCTATTATAGAATCGTGGTCGGTGACATCGACGGCAAGCGTCTCGACGCCCGCCGGCAATGATTTCGACGAGCTGCCGGGCGCGGACGCAATAGCGCGGACAAGCGCACCCCGCGCCTGCAAACTCCTCACCGCGTGTGGACCGACGAACCCGCCGGCGCCGGTGACGACGACGGTGCATCCCTCGAGCCGCGCACTCATACGGGCACGCCCTCAGGCGAAGATCTTCCGACGCGCTCCCGGTTTCGCGCAACTGTCTCAAAGGTGCCCTCGAGCCGCTGCGCCATGATCTGCGGAGTGTAGTTCGCGTCGTAGCGGCGCCGCGCGGCGTCACCGAGGCGTGCTGCGAGATCGTCGTCCGTCAAGATGCGGACAATCGCGTCAGCGAGTGCCACAGGTTCCTTCGGTGCGACGACGAGACCCGTGACGCCGTCCTCGACAAGTGTGGGTATGCCGCCGACCGCGGTCACGACTGCGGGTCGGCCGAGCGACATGCCCTCGATGATGGCGTTCGGAAGCGAGTCGAGCGTCGTCGGATGCGCGTGGACGTCGATCACCTTCCACACGTCGCCGATCGGGCCCGGGTAGCTCACGATTCGCACTCGATCCGCGAGGCCAAGCTCGGCTGCACGAGCTTCGAGGCGATCCTTGTACGACGGATCTTCGCGCACGTAACCGACGAGGAGGAATGCTGTGTTCGGCACCCGATCGCAGATCCGCCGTGCCGCTTCGATCATCACCATGTGACCTTTCGTCGGCAGCAGCGTGCTTATCTGGCCGACGATCTTGACGTTCGGATCCGCAGGAAGGCCGAACTCCGCGCGCACCTCGGCGACAGACCTGTCCGAGGCCGGCGGCACGACGCCATTCGGGATGACGACGATGTTCGGATTCCCGAAGCGCATCCAGCGCCGTATCGTATCGGCGCAGGCCGCCGAATCGGTGAGGATCGCATCGGCGTTCGCAAGCGTCCACTGATGGACGCCGAACCAAAGCCAGCGCGGATCCCATTGCTCGACGTGATACGTCGTCAGCACTCGCGGCGTTCCCGTCATGACGCCGGCCATGACGCCGACGAGATTGCCGGGGCCGAGATGAGCGTCGATGACGTCGATGTTGCGGCGGCGGATCAGCGCGCATATCTTGCGCACGGTGCGCATGAACATCGAACCCGCACGCCACAGGCGCACAGGAGCGCCGGCGGGCACGCCTTCGTTCGGATGTCCTTCGCCAAGAT
>DASQJC010000191.1:0-7261 GCA_035631255.1 Candidatus Eremiobacteraceae bacterium
GACGGCATCTTGCCGCCGTTCGCCTTCACCGCTTCTCCAGCGGCCTTGATGATGACCATCGCAGCGACGTATCCGGCCGCCGAATACGAGCCGACCGGTACATGATACGTGTCCTGATATTCCTTGAGGAAGGCCTGAGCGGCCGGAAGTTTCGCGGCGTTGACGCTCGCGACCGTCGCATAGACCTGATTCGCCATCGAGCCGGCGATCTTGAGGAACTCGTCGTTGCGGATGCCGTCGCCGCCGAACATCGTGACGCTTGCGAGCGGTGAGCCGGCCATCTGCTTGCGCAGCTGATCGCCGCCGGTCGCACTCGTGCCGCCGTAAAAGACGACGTCAGGATTCGCAGCGCCCGCGTCCGTGAGAAGCGCGTGGAAGTCGGTCTGACCGGGCGTCAAGTGCTGATGCGCGACGACGGTGCCGCCGTCGGCTATGAAGCGCGCTGCCCATTGATCGGCAATGCCTTTGCCGTACGTCTCGTTGTCGTCGACGACGTACGCGCGCTTGAGGTGCAGCATCTTCGCCGCGTAATCCGCGCCGACCGGACCCTGAACGTCGTCGGTCGCGCAGACGCGGAAGAATGTTATCTCGTTCGGATTGGATCGGCGCAGCTCGAGCGCCTCAGGTCCCTTCGTCAGCGTCGGGTTTGTCGTCGACGGCGCGACGAGCGCGATGCCGAGCGCGTTCGAGGTCGGGATCTCCGCCTGCGCGACGTTGCTGTTGAACGGTCCGACGATGCCGAGAACCGCCGGATCGGAAGCGAGCGCCTGGACGTTCTTCTGACCTTGCGGCGGATTGTGGACGCCGTTGACGGCATCATCGAGCGAATCTGCTTGGATCGTGAACCCCGGGATCATGTGCTGCTCGTTCGCGACTTTGACGGCGAGCTGCACGCCGTTCTGCGTCGGGATGCCGTCGGACGCATCAGCGCCGGAAACCGGAAGATCCGATCCGATCTTGATGACGTTGCCTGACGCCGGCCCGCCGCCGCCGCCCGAACCGGTGCATCCGCTCAAGCCGATGGAGAACATCGACGCGACGGCTATGCAGGACGCGAGACGCGCCCGTATCGACCTCTGCATGAGGGTATAATCTCCGAGGTTTTGGAGGAGTGAAATACGAATCGCACGGCTGGCTTCGCGGCGCAAGATAGCGCTCCTCTCTATGTCCACTCCTCTCAAACATGTGTACCCTGCTCGTCTGGAAGCGTCAGCATCCTCGATTCGGCCTCATCGCGGCGGCGAATCGCGATGAGTTCCTCGCGCGCCCTGCCACGACACCGACATCGCTGAGTCGCGATCCCCTCGTCATCGGCGGACGCGATGCGACCGCAGGCGGCACCTGGTTCGCGATCAACGCGCACGGCCTTGTCACGGCGCTGACAAATCGGCGCGGCGCCGGCGCGCACGATCCTTCGAAGCGCTCGCGCGGAATGCTCGTCGTCGAGTTCGCAAGACTCGCGACGGTCACAGACGCGGCGAAACTCGCTGAACGCATCGATGCGACGCTCTACAATCCATTCGTGCTCTTCGTCGGCGCAACGAACGACGCGTTCGCGTTGCACGGCGGCGTCGAAGGGTCGCGCCTCGAGTGGATCGCCGACGGCGCGCACGCGATCACGAATTGGGATCTCGATGCGACAACGCCGCCGAAAGCGGCACGCGCGCTCGACAAAGCAAGCGACGTCCGGTTCGATGCCGGCGAGAGCCCGGAAGAAATCGCTTCGCGACTTCACGCATTCTTGGCCGATCATGGTTCCAGCGAGGACGATGCGCTTTGCGTCCATCGGCCTAAGACCGGATACGGCACGAGGTCGACGAGCATCGCGCTCGTCGGGTTCCAGCCTGCCGAGACGCGGCTGTTCCACGCCGAAGGTCCCGCGTGCGCTTCGACCTTGGTCGACGTCACCGCGCTGCTGCGCGATGAGGCCGCGCCGCGACCGTCGAACGTCTGACAGACCATGATCTCGGCAGATACGCTCATCAGCGAAATCGTCACTACCCACCCCGGCGCGGACAAAGTGTTCGGCGCTCACGGCTTGCCGTGCGCTGGGTGCCACGTGTCGACGCACGAGACGGTGCGCGGCGGCGCCGCGGTACACAATCTCGATCTCGACAAGCTCATCGACGACCTTCGCCGCTTCGTCGCCGACGGAACGGTGCCGCCGCCGCGGCCGAAGCCGGGTCCGACCGGCAAGACGCCGCCGATGGACCGGCAGAAAAAGCCGGGTATCGAAAACGTCGTCGCGATCATGTCCGGCAAAGGCGGAGTCGGCAAATCGCTCGTCACTTCTTTGCTCGCCGTCGCGCTTCGCCGCCGCGGTTACAGCGTCGGCATTCTCGACGCCGACATCACCGGTCCGAGCATGGCGCGATTGTTCGGCGTCAGCCAACGGCCGTACGCCGGACCCGACAACAAACCGCATCCGCCGGCGTCGTCGAGCGGCATCGCGATCATGTCGATGAATCTCATCCTCGACGATGAAGCGCAAGCGGTTATCTGGCGCGGGCCGATGGTCTCCGGGGCTATCCGGCAGTTCTTCACCGACCTCGAATGGGGAAAGCTCGACTATCTGCTCGTCGATCTGCCGCCGGGAACGTCGGACGCGCCGCTAACCGTGTTGCAAGCACTGCCGGTGTCCGGCGTCGTGCTTGTCAGTACGCCGCAAGGGCTCGCGACGATGATCGTCAGCAAAGCGGTCAAGCTCGTCCAGCAGCTGCATGCGCCGATCATCGGTCTCGTCGAGAACATGTCGTATTTCGCCGACCCGCAGACCGGCAAGCGTTTCGAGCTGTTCGGCGAGAGCAAAGGCGTACGGCTCGTCGTCGAAAGCGGCGCGCCGCTGCTCGCGCAGCTTCCGATCGATCCCGCGCTGACGCAGTTGTGCGATGAGGGCCGCATCGAGGAATATCAATCGCCCGACTTCGACGTCTTGGCGGCGAACTTCGCCAAGGTATTACCTGCACTCGAGGCGGCGTCGTCGACGTCGTGACGTCGACTCGCTCTAAGCCGATCGCATTTCTCGCGCTCGCGATCGCGCTGTGTGCGGCCTGTTCACCGGCGCGCCGCCCTCCAGCGGGCTACCAATGGGGATTGCCCGTGTATCCGGGGGCGGTGGTCGTCGGGAAGACGTCAGCGAAAGCGTCGTTCGTCCTCTATCGCACCGATGATCCCGTCGAGACCGTCGACGCGTGGTACGTCGCCAAACTTCCGACGAGTGTGTCGCACGCGTACGACCTCGCGCACGATCGCTCGACCTTCGCGGTCTTCGACGCTCACGATCGCAAGACGATCCACATCGAACGCGAAGGCTCCGCAACGGCGATCCTCATCACCGACCTCTCGAACCCTTAGTCATCTGGATGGAGCGGTCGACCTTCATGGTCGACCGGAGATGTCTTTTTACACGTTACGGCGCGAGGGTGTCACTCCTAAGCGGGTGTTCTGAAGCGGCGAAAGCCGCTCACGACAGCGGCGGAAGGCAAGTATTTCCCGATTCGCAGCGTGCCCGCGAGAGCGACGGCCCTCGCCCCGCAACGCCTCTAAGAAAGACCGCGGCGGTCGAGATAAATCTCGACCGCTCCTAGAGTCAGCGCGAAGACGGCGGCAGTCGAGCTAAAGCTCGACCGCTAATTAACGATGATGACGGTGCGCATGTTGTCGCTTATATAATGGAAGGCGCAGCCGAGAACGTACACGCCTGGAACGTTCGCTGTGTAGCCGAGCGACATCGAGCCCGGATTGATCGGCCCGGTCGTGAACTTGGCCGACGAGATGTCTGTATTCGCCGGCGACGCGGTCTTGTTCGGATTCGGCGTCACCATAGGATACGCTCCGGTCCACGCGCCGAGATCGGTGGCCGTGTGAGGCTGGATATCGAGATTAGCGAATTGGACGACGTCGTTTGCCGATGCGGTCAGGCTGATCACTTCGGAGCCCGCGACCGTCGAGCCGCCGAAATAGCCTTTGACCGCCAAATAGGTCGGATCGGTGCACGCGGCTTGCACGGGATTCGTCAGGTTGACGCCGATCGTCTCGGTCGACGCCGGCGCGATCGCGACGACACAGTTCTTGACGACGGCGGCGGCGGTCGGGAACGGCGTGCCGCCCGCGCAACCCGCAAGCGAGCCGGTCGCGAGAGCTGCGGCCGTGAGTAGTACGAAAGCGAACTGTGATGCGCGGGATGCCGCGAACTTCATTCGGATACTGCCTCCATGGCCGCGAGCTCAAGGCGTCGGTGGCGACGACAGGGCGTCACGTCGCACCGGCGCCGGGTTCGATGGTAGGTCAACCCGCTGAAATGCGCGTGAAGGTGCGACGGGACCGCGGCGATGCAGACGCTAGGGGCAGCCCGTGATGTTGATGACGCCGCGCATCGACGGCGCGTTGTCATAATTCAGGAAATCGCCGATGAGCCACGTGCCGTCTTGCCCGCCGGTCGAGTAGACGATCGAGAAGCCCGGGCCTCGAGTCTTGGAAGCCGCGACGACGTATCCGGTCGAGAAAACGTAGCCGGGGAACGAGATCGGCGTCAACACCGCGCTCGAGTTGGGTCCGTTCGGATTGTTGAAACCGGTCGGGAACTCCGGCGGGAATCCTCCGGGGTTCAGCGGCGTGAGCACCGATGCGGTCAGCGGCTGCGTCGAGTCGAAATTCATGAACTGCACGTTCGTGTTGCACGGCAACGTGATGATGCTCGACGGTCCAGGCGTCTCCGTCGGTGTCGGGCTCGGCGTCGGCGTCGGGCTTGGTGTCGGTGTCGGACTTGGTGACCCTGATGGCGACGGGCTCGGCAACGGCGGCGGCGAGATCTGCGCATAGCCGTCGATGTAACCGTACGTCGGATCCAACGTCGGCTGCATGCTCGCGTACGCCATCGAGATGAAGACATTCGCTGTCGGTGTCGGTGACGGCGTCGGCGTCGGCGATCCGCTCGGCATCGGCGTCGGATGACCGCCGTTCGTAACGGCGGAAGATCCGTGCGAACAACCGCCCGTCCCGACGACGGACGCCGCGAAGATCGCGCAAGTGATGAGCGCGATCGAGCGCAGCGAGCGTGCCGAGTCGGACATGGAGCCGGATCCTTTCACGAGGTCTTGCTCGCGCTCTGCGCGAGCAGCGCGCGCGTTTTCGCCGTCATCACATCGTACGTCATCGGACCGTCGACCGCGTCGCGGATGACGCCGTCGCCGTCGACGAAGAACGAGCTCGGCAATCCGATGAGATGCAGATCGGTCCCGAGCTGTTGGCTATCGTCGATCCCCACCGCGAACGTGACGCCGAACTTCTTCACATACGACCGCACGATCGCGGGGTCTTCACGCTGGTCGATCGCGACGACCGTCAGACCGCTCTGTTCCTTCGAGAGCCGCTCGAGCGCCGGCATTTCTTGCCTGCACGGGCCGCACCACGTCGCCCAAAGGTTCACGAGCACCGGCCGGCCCTTGTAGGCCGCCAGGTCGATCCGACCGCCCTCGATGTTAGGAACGACGGCTTCCGGCAAGGCGGTTCCCACCACCTGTCCGGCCGGTCCCGCATATGTATGAAGGGCTTGGTCGAAGTCGCTCGGGACGAACATTGCGGTGAGAACGACGACGGCGACCACGACGAGGCCGCCGACGACCCAACGGTACACGCACGCATTTTGGCGGGGCCGGGACGGGCGACCTGCTCAGAGCGTCGTGCGCGTGAGACCACCGTCGATGACAATCGTCTGACCTGTCACGTAGCTCGCCTGCGCGCTGGCTAAAAATACCGCCATCGCTGCGAACTCGTCGGGCGTGCCGAGCCGCAGCATCGGAACCTGTTGCGCCGCTTTGACTATCGACGCCTCATCGCCATAGAGATCGATCATCCGCTGCGTCATGATCCGTCCCGGGCAGACGTTGTTGACCGTGATGCCTTCGGCCGCGACCTCGCGCGCGATCGTCCGAGCGAGACCGATGACCGCAAGGCGGATGCTGTTGCTCAGGATGAGCCCGTCAATGGGTTCTTTTACGCTCGAACTGACGACGTTGATGACGCGTCCGCGTCCGCTCTTCCTTAGATATGGAAGCGCGGCGCGCATGAGCCGCACGACGGACATGAGCGTCACGTCGACCGCGGTCAGGAATTTGGGGTCGTCGACGTCAGAAAAGCCGCCGGCCGGCGGCCCGCCCGCATTCGTGACGAGCACGTCGAGGCCACCGAAACGCTCTCCGACCTGAGCGACGAGCCGCTGCGGATCGCCATCCTTACCGACATCGGCGGCTAAGCCCACGCATTGAGAACCGGTCGCGCGCGTTATCTCTTCTGCGGCTTTGTCGGCTGCTGCTTGGGTGCGCCCGCTGACCGCGACGCGAGCGCCTTCGGCAGCAAGACCGCGTGCGATCGCAAAGCCGAGACCACGCGTCGACGCCGCGACAAGCGCGCTCTTACCTGCAAGTCCGAAGTCCATTCATCGCGGTTTGCACGGCGGAGGCTCGCGTCCCCGCCCGCGCGAAAACCGAGAGAGTATTGAGCACTGCACGAAGCATCGAAGACGTCGAAAAACTCCTCGCAGACGAGCGCTACGTCGCCGACCGCGACCTTGCCGTGACGATTTTCCTCGCACTCAAACTCGAGAAGCCGCTCTTCCTCGAAGGCGAAGCCGGCGTCGGCAAGACCGAAGTCGCGAAAGTGCTCGCCGCAGGTCTCGGTCGCAGGCTCATCCGTCTGCAATGCTACGAAGGCCTCGACGTCGGTCACGCGCTCTACGAGTGGAACTACGCCAAGCAGATCCTCCACATCCGCCTCGCCGAGAGCCGCGCAAAAGCCGATGACGGCAGCGGCGCCGGTGTCGAGCGCGAGATCTTCAGCCCGTCGTTCCTCATCAAACGGCCGCTGTTGCAAGCGATCGAAGACGACGAAGGCGAGCCGGCCGTGCTGCTCATCGACGAGATCGATCGCGCAGACGAAGAGTTCGAGGCTTTCCTGCTCGAGATTCTTTCCGACTTCCAAGTGACCGTGCCCGAGATCGGCACGTTCACCGCGAAGCGCCGGCCGATCGTCGTTCTCACGAGCAACAGGACGCGCGAAGTCCACGACGCGCTCAAGCGGCGTTGCCTATACTACTGGATCGACTACCCGAGCGTCGAGCGCGAGGCATCGATCGTCACGTCGAAAGTGCCCGGCGTCGACGAGCGGCTTGCTCGGGAAGCGAGCGCGTATGTAGCAGCCTTGCGCACCGAACCGTTTTTCAAAGTGCCGGGCATCGCAGAGACGATCGATTGGGCGGCCGCGC
>DASQJC010000192.1:0-4517 GCA_035631255.1 Candidatus Eremiobacteraceae bacterium
TCCTCGGCGACGATGATGACGCGCTTGCCCGCGAGCGCGCCCTCGGCACTCACGCCGAGATTACCCCACGCGTGACAGCCGCCGTCTTCGGAGGCGCGCTGCACGTGAAGGATCGTCACGTCTGGAACGATCGCGGGGACGAACAGCAGTTTCTCACTGCCGAAGGGTGACGTACCGTGTTTGAACGGACCGCTGTCGCGAGCGATGTCGCTGCCGAGCAGCGTTCGCGCGGGTAGGTATGGCACGCCGAGGGCGCCAGCCGTCAACCCCAACGAGATCGTGAAGTTCGAATGATCGGTGATTTCTAACAGGTGAGGGACGCCATCTTCAGCCGCGCGGCGATAGTTGTAGCCGAGACCTGCGCTCACGTTGCCGATCCACGCAGCGATGACGCGCTTCACGCAACCCGCGCCGATGAGCTGATCGAACAAGATGTCGGAGATCGGACCGATGAGCGTCAGATCGCGGCGGTTCTGGCGGATGATCTCGTGGCCGGCCGCGAACGGGATGAGCGCCTCGAGCGCGAGTCCCATCGCAATCGAATCACCATCGCTGACAAAACGCGAGATGGCCTCGCGCATCGTCAGGAGTTTCGACGACGCCACCGTTAGACCGCGGCGGTCGACCATAAAGGTCGACCGCTCCATTTCACCTCGAGAGACCGCGGCGGTCGAGCTGAAGCTCGACCGCTACAAACCTCGTGCTCACTCACCAGTGAACTTGGCCATCTTCTTGTCGACGTACGAGTTGAGGCCTTCCTTCGCATCCTTGCTCTGGAAGAGCAGCTGCTGCAGCTCGCGCTCGATGGCAAGCGCCTCGGAGAACGGCACCTCGGCGCCGGATTGCACCGCGCGCTTGATGTTGCCGACAGCCTTCGCCGCTTTGTTCGGCGTCGTGAATTGCTTGGCATACGTCATGACTTCGCTCATGAACTCGTCGCCGGACTTGACGTCGTAGATGTCCGTGACCATGCCGTACTCTTGCGCTTCCTCGAACGAGAACGTGCGGCCGGTGACCATGAGCTCGATCGCCTTCGCCTTACCGACGAGACGAGCCAGGCGCTGCGTGCCTCCGGTGCCGGGCAGAACGCCGAGCGCGACCTCCGGTAGACCGATCTTGCCGGCGTTGCGCCGCGCGAGGCGGATGTCGCACGCCATCGCTATCTCGAGGCCGCCGCCGACGGTGTGACCGTTCAGCGCGGCGATGACGAGCTTCGGCGTCTGCTCGAGCCGCGTCAGCGTTTCGTTCGCGTGGAGGCAGAAGTAATATTTGAACGTCGGATCGACTGTCTGGAGCATGCCGATGTTCGCGCCGGCGCAGAAGAACTTCTCGCCCGCGCCGGTCAGCACGATGACTTGCACTTCTTTGTCGAAGCGCGCCTTCAAGATCGCGTCGTCGAGCTGACGCATCATCTCGTGCGTGTATGTGTTCGCCGGCGGATCGTCGAGCGTGACGACGGCGATCGCGCCCTGCTTGTCGTACTTGACGAGCGTCTTCTCTGCGATGGTGGTGGCCACGGTTTTCTCCTTTGCCGAGCTTCGCTCGGCCTACTACATCAAGCCGCTTTCGGGGCGACCCAGTCGTTGCGCTTCATTATTTCTGCGAGCGCCGCCTCGTCGTCGGGACCGGGCAGCACTTCGGCGATGTGCTTCTCGTATTCGTCGCTGTCGAGCACGCGGCCGTCGACCGCATGCCGCTTGCCGGCGAATTCGCCGATCTTGCGGTTGAAGCGGATGTCCGGCATGTAGAGCTTCTCCTCGCCCGGGATGATCGAGTTGATCTGGTCGAGGATCTTGCGGCATTCCTCGTAGTAGCCGCGGCGCGCGTAGTCGTTGAGCAGCTCGACGTTTGCCGGGTCTTTTTCTTTGTCTTCCTCGGGCCGCCCCTTGATGCCCCACAAATACGCCCACACGGCGCTCGATGAGTGATCGTTGCCGAAAAGATCGAGCGATCCGGACAGCCACTTGTTGTGGAATTTCTGCTGGATGTCGATCGGTATGACGCCGGCTTTCGCGACGCGCTTGAGGCCCGTGACGCCGGTGCCGAGATGGAACGATTCCTCGCGAAGCATCGGCCCCATGCTCCGCGACAGCGGAGCGAAACCGCTGTGCGAAAGCATCTGCAGCTGATATTTGCCGTCGCGATCCATGTAGTTCTGATACGCGAAGAGATCGAGCCAGTGCTTCACCGGCGTGTTGAACGCGTTGAGCAGGCGCGTGCCTTGATCGGCGCGGCGCTGAAGCATCTTCTCCGCCTCGATGCGGCCATCGTTTCCGAAATGGTTGATGAGCAGATGGCACATCTGATAACCATGGCGCGTCTCTTCGATGAAGACTCGACAAATCGAATAGAGATCGTACTCTGACGGCGCGTCGCGCAGCAGCAGCTTCTGCTGTTCGTTCGAAGCGAACTCGGTGTCGCCTTGATAGATGATCATGTTGAGGACGGCGTCGCGCATCCGCTGATCGGGGATCTCGAGGACCTTATCCCACTTGCGATTGCCCGCGAACTCGCCGAACTCGATCTCGTCGCTCTTCAGCTCGCCGTACTTGGCCTCGAGCTGGTAGTCGCCGAGCACGCGCTCGAAAACCTCGGGATCAACGTCGATGTCCTTCTGCCACAGCCGGCAGACCTCGACCCAATCTTCGAACGTGCGTATGCGTGCCATCGCTAGGAGCCTCCGCCAGTTTGTGTTAATATTCTCACGACCGTCTCAATTTCGACACACGGTATTCTACCAGGTTCTCCGACATGACGCAACGTCCCGCCCGCACTGCAAAACGCCCGCCGAGCATGACCGCGTTGCGTCCGCGTTCGATGCTCTTCACGCTTTTCGGCGACTATGCGCACCCGAAGCGCGCCGACGTGCCCCTCGCCGGCCTCGTCCACGCCGGACAGGCGCTTGGCTTGTCTGAGGCCGCCGTTCGATCGGCCGTCGCGCGACTCGCGCGTGAGGGCTGGATCGTCTCGCGTCGTGACGGCGGCCGTTCGCGGTACGGGCTGTCTACCTCCGGACGCAGCCTCATCGAGGAGGGCACCCAGCGTATCTATGAGCCGCGAAGCGGCGTGTGGGATGGCGCGTGGTGCATGCTTACATACTCGATCCCGGAGTCGAAGCGCGCGGAGCGCGATCGCATCCGCAAACAGCTCGCCTGGCTCGGCTTCGGCGCGATGGGCGGCGGCACGTATGTGAGCGCGCGTGATGTCGCTGAAGAGACGATCGCGCTTCTCCGGCGCCGCGGCGTCCATTCCTACGCGCGCGTGTTCTCGGCGAAGCTGGTGGGTCCGGGAGAACAGGCTGATCTCGTCGGCCAGTGCTGGGATCTCAAGGAAGTCGCGCAACGATACGATGCGTTCGTCCATCACTACGAACCGCTCTACAAACGTGATCTCGCGCTCCATCGGAAGGGCGTCCTCGCCGATGCGCAGGCGTTCGTCACGCGTTTCGCCTTGACGCACGACTTTCGTCGGTTTCCGTTCATTGATCCCGACCTGCCGCCGCGACTGCTGCCGCCGAAGTGGCCCGGCATCAGGGCGCGAGAGATCTTCGACGCGCACAACCGCTTGCTGCGTGCCGGCGCCTTCCGCTTTTTCGAGTTGATCGCGAGGCCGGACTTTGCCTGACATCGAGCAGCTTGCTCCCGACCTCTGGCGTATCGACCTTCCGTTGCCGTTCAGGCTACGGAGCATCAACGTCTACCTCGTGCAAGGCAAAAACGGCTGGGCGCTCGTCGATACCGGCATCGACACACCCGACTCGCGTGCAGCATTCTCCGCAGCTCTCAAGTCGATCGGAATCGAACCGGCCGCCATACGCGACGTCTACGTGACGCACATGCATCCCGACCATATCGGTTTGTCGGGGATGCACGGAAAAACCGGCGCGACGATCCATCTCATGCGTGAGGAAGAACCTCGCGCGCGGTACGTCTGGAGCGCGCAGCCGCTCGACCGATGGATCGGGTATTTCAAGTCTCATGGGCTCGATGACGCGATGGCATCGAGCGTGACCGAGGCGGCCGCGAAACTCCGCAAAGCGGTGACATTGCCCGATCGTTTCGCGACGCTTGAAGACCGTGACTTCGTCCGTCTCGGCGATCGCGCGGTCCGCGTCGTGTGGACGCCTGGCCACAGCGACTTCCACTATGTACTGGTCGACGACGACGCTCGCGTGATCTTCGCCGGCGATCATCTGTTGCCGACGATCACGCCGAACATCGGGCTCTATCCAGAATGCCGGCCGAATCCGCTCGATGACTACTTGAAGTCCTTCGCTCGTCTTGATCGCCTCGGCGCCTACGCGGTTTATCCGGCGCATGGAATGCCGTACTCGGCGATCCAAGACCGGATCCATCAACTCGTGCTTCACCACCGCGAACGACTACAAGGTGTCTGGGACTGCGTCAGCGCCGGCACGAATGGCGTCTGCTCCGCCGACGTGGTGAAACATTTCTGGGGCGACCGCCTCAACGCTCACGAGACGCGTTTCGCGCTCGTCGAGGTCGCCGCACATCTGG
>DASQJC010000193.1:0-2035 GCA_035631255.1 Candidatus Eremiobacteraceae bacterium
ACGCCGCCCGTGAAAAATATGTACTTCGTCATCGCCCTCGCGCTCCGTCGCGGTCGCCGTCGGCATGTAAAACAACGCGCCCGTTAGAGTGGGCGGTGCGTCGGCTTCGCGGCCCTGCCTGCCGCGCAATCCCATAGCACCTGCACCCGTAACGGACGCAATTCATGTACTTTGCGATTCCGGCTATCGGAAGGCGAATCCTGCCTTACGTCGCGTTGACGATGTCCCTAAGTCGCCCAATCCCGCGGCTTAAGGAAGCGTAGCGCTTCTTCTTCTCTGCTGCCGGGTTCCTCAGTCCAGCCGTATTGCCACCGTGCGAGCGGAGGGAGGGACAAGAGAATCGATTCGGTCCGGCCATTCGTGGCCAAGCCAAAGGATGTGCCTCGATCGTAGAGCAGGTTGAACTCGACGTAGCGGCCGCGGCGATATAATTGAAATGAGCGCTCGCGTTCGCCGAATCGCTCTTCACGGCGACGATGCACGATCGGTTCGTAAGACGGGATGAACGCGGCGCCGGAATCTCGGACGAATGCGAACGTCGCTTCGAGATCGCCGCGAAGATCATCGAAGAAGATCCCGCCGATCCCCCGCATCTCGCCGCGATGCGGCAGATAGAAATATTCGTCGCACCATTTCTTGAAGCGCGGATAGTACGACGGATCGTGGGCATCGCACGTGCGCTTCCACGTCAGGTGGAAATGTCGCGCATCTTCTTCGTATGGATAATAGGGCGTGAGATCGCTTCCCCCGCCGAACCAAGCATCTGCGCCGCGTTCGAAGTAGCGGAAGTTCGCGTGGATCGTCGGCACCATCGGACTGCGCGGATGCAGCACGAGCGATATGCCGGTCGCGTAGAACTCGCGTTCATCCCCGCCTAGTCTTGCGAGCGCCGCATCGCTGAATTCGCCCCATACGGCCGACCGGTTGACGCCGGCTTGTTCGAAGAGCCCGCCATCGCTCAGCACCGCGGTGACGCCGCCGCCTCCGCCGGGCCGCTCCCAACGATCGCGCTCGAACGAGGCCTTACCGTCGAGCTGCTCGAGCGCTGCGATGAGCTCGTCTTGGATCTCCTCGACCCACACCTGGACTCGAGACCGTAGCGCGGTCGCGGCGGACGTCATGAGACGATCACCATACGTTCGCGGCCGCCGAGGTCTCTTGCGATCTCGACGTCTCTACTCGGAAAGGCGCGCTTCGAAAGCGCCGCAAGATCGATGGCATTGCGTGGTCCGCATTCAAAGTAGAGCCGGCCATCGTCTGCTAAAAATTGCGGCGCGGCTGGAAGCATGCGGCGATAAACGTCGAGTCCGTCGCTTCCGCCGAAAAGCGCTTGCGGCGGTTCGAAATCGCGAACGCCCGGCTCGAGGTCGTCATCATTGTCGCCGACGTAAGGCAAGTTCGCCACGATCGCATCGAAATGTGGTTGATCGGGTTTGTGTGCTAGATGTAGTAGGCCGAGCGAAGCTCGGCTGCCGACGTTCGATCCAGGAATCGCGTCGAAGAGATCAGCATGCACTAGCGTGATGTGATCGGCGAGCGCGAGCGCGTCGACGTTTTCTCGTGCGACGTCGAGAGCAACGCTATCGACATCCGACGCCACGATGTGCGCGTCAGGCAACGCATCCGCGAGCGCGCAGGCGATCGCGCCCGAGCCGGTGCCGAGATCGAGAACGTTTGCCGCTTTGCCGTGATAATCGTGGATCACGCGCGCGACGAGCTCTTCCGTCTCCGGTCTCGGAATGAGCACTCGCCGGTCGACCGTCAACCGCAGCCCGCAGAATTCTTTGACGCCGATGATGTACGCGACGGGCTCGCCGGCCTTTCGACGTGCGACCATCGACGAGAGCTTTCGCAATCGCGCGGCATCGACGGCGTTCTCTCCGTACGCGATGAGCGCGGAAGAATCCAGACCTAGTGCGCTGCCCGCAAGGACGCGCGCATCGAGCGCAGGCGTTCGCGATCGACCGGTGAGCTCGACCCGTCCTGCCTCGATCGCCGCGGCGATGCTCAGGTCAGGCGGTGTCATCGCCTTCGA
>DASQJC010000194.1:0-3791 GCA_035631255.1 Candidatus Eremiobacteraceae bacterium
GCCCAGCGCGATCGCGAGCAGCTGGTGGCCGAGACAGATGCCGAATATAGGAAGCGTCTCGTGATCGACCGCGCGCTTGAGCGTCTCGACGACGCGGCCGAGCTCCGACGGATCGCCGGGTCCGTTGCTCACGACCAGACCCGCAGGACTAGTCGCGAGGATCTCGTCGAACGTCGAATCGTACGGCAACTCGATGACTTCGGCGCCGGCTCGGGCGAGCGAGCCCGCGATATTCTCTTTGACGCCGCAGTCGAGGAGCGCGACGCGAAGGCGGCTCTTGCCTATCTGCAATTCGGACCGCACGCTGACGCCTTCGACGAGCTCGGGCGTTCCTAGCGGCTCGCCGATGTATTCTCGCAAAACATCCTTGGCGCGAGCGACGGCGTCGTCACCGACCGCAAGCACCGAACGCATCGTGCCCGATTCGCGCAGCCGGATGACGAGCGAGCGCGTGTCGACGTCCTCGATGCCGCGGACGCTTTGGGAATCGAACCACTCCGGCAGTGAGGTCTTGCTTCTCCAGTGGCTCGGATGACGGCTGACCCGCTTGAAGATGCCGCCGGATGCGCAGATGTGGTCGTGTTGGCGGACGGCCGGATCGATGCCGTAGTTGCCGATGAGCGGGTAGGTGAAGACAAGCAACTGGCCCGCGTATGACGGATCGGTGAGGGCTTCTTCGTAGCCGGTCATGCCCGTGTAGAAAACGGCTTCGCCTGTCGACGTGCCTTCAGGCCCGATGCCGGTACCTTCGAACGCCGTCCCGTCCGCGAGCAGCAGAACGGCACGCCGGCTCATGCGGACACCACCCGTCGCGGCGCGTTCGGTCCCGAATGCAGCGGATTGCCGCTGCGGTCGACCGCGAACACGATCGCTCCGGCGACGACGCTCATCGCGGGCTTCACGTCGAAGGCGAGGCCGGCGAACGGCGTCGCGTGACCCTTCGAGACAAATGCTGCCGGATCGACAGTCCAGCGCTGATCGAGGTGCAGGCCGGTGATGTCCGCGGGCTTGCCGGGTGCGAGCGATCCGCCCTCGACGCCGAGCAGGCGCGCGACATTCGTCGAAAAGTTCGCGACGAGTGTCGCGATCGGCATGTCGCGGAAGGTGTCGAACATCGCGGCGACAGCCGTCTCGAGTCCGGAGAAGCCGACGCATGCGTGCGACAGCGGCGGTTCTTTCTCATCGGGGGCGTGCGGTGCGTGGTCGCTCGCGAAGATGTCGATCGTGCCGTCGACGACAGCAGATTTGAGTGCGCTGACGTCGGCGGCGGATCGCAACGGCGGGTTGACGCGCATCGCCGCATCGAACCCGAGCAACAGCTCGTCCGTGCAGCGTACGTGATGGGGCGTCGCTTCGCCGGACGCGTTCGTGCCCGTCGATAACGCCCATCGGAGCACGTCGATGGTCTCGCGCGCGCTCACGTGGCACAGATGCCATCTCTTGCCCGTCGCGCGCGCGACGAGCAGATCGCGTGCCGCGATGGCGGCTTCTGCCAGATTCGGCGTGCCGGGAACGCCGAGAAGGTCGCTGATCGCGCCCTCGTGCATGAGCGCGCCCGCGAATGTCGGATCGTCGCAATGCGAGAGGAACGGCTGCGGCAGGTCCGCGACAAGCTTAGCCGCGTGGTATAGCGCTTTGAGCGACGACGTCGTCGACCCATCGTCGGAGAATGCAACTGCGCCGGCCTTCGCCATGCCGCGCAGCGCAGCCATCGAATCGCCGGTGCGGCCGATCGTCACGCTGCCGATGGGATAGCAGCGCACGCCGCCGATCGCGTCGGCGGCTCTCATGAGATGCGAAACCGCCGACGCGCGATCGATCGGCGGCCGCGTGTTCGGCATCGCCGCGACTGCGGTGAATCCGCCAGCCGCAGCGGCGGCAAGTCCTGTCTCGAGCGTCTCTTTTTGCGGATCTCCGGGGTGCCGAAGATGGACGTGCGGGTCGATGAAGCCGGGGCAGAGCACCATTCCGGCACAGTCGACGCGCTCGGCGTCCGGATCGGCTTCTGCCGGCGCGCCGTCGATGATCGCGGCGATGACGCCGTTGCGGACTGCGATCGTCCGGATCGCGTCGAGTCCGAGCGATGGATCGACGACGCGTGCGCCGACGAAATCGCGATTCGGCACGCGCGCCTTCAACCGAGACCTCCCGCGGCGTCGGCAGACCGCAGCGGGCGCGCGCCGATCGCCGCCGCTCGCAGACAGCGTTCGAGCGCAGCCATCCTGACGTAGACGCCGTTCTCGACTTGCCGCTCGATGCGGCTGCGCGGGTCGTCCATGAGCGCGCTCGAGATCTCGACCCCGCGATTGACCGGCCCCGGATGCATGATGATCGCGTGCGGCGCCATGAGCGCGACGCGAGCGTCATCGATGCCGTAGCCGTCGATGAGATCCTCCGCCGGCGGCAGCTCGGCGCCGTCGGCGCGTTCCTTTTGTATGCGTAGCAGCATGACGGCGTCGGCGCGCGGCAGGCATGCGTCGAGATCCGTTTGCAGCTCTGCGAATCCCCAGCCGGGCGACGTCGGCGGCAGCAAGAGCGGCGGCGCGCAAAGCGTGACGCGCGCGCCGAGCAGGTGCGCGGCGCGAGCGCTCGATCGTGCGACGCGACTGTGACGGATGTCGCCGCTGATGACGAGCCGGCGGCCGTCGAGCGGACCGAACTCTTCGACGAGTGTCATCGCGTCGAGCAGGCCTTGCGTCGGATGCGCGTGCCAGCCGTCGCCGGCGTTGAGTATCGCGGCGCTGAAGTGACGTGCGAGCGCGTGCGGAAATCCGCTTTCAGAGTGCCGCACGACGAGCGCGTCGGCGCCGATCGCTTGGATAGTGCGCATCGTGTCTTCGAGCGTCTCGCCTTTGCCGAGCGATGACGACTCGGGATGGAAATCGTGCCACGTGCCGCCGAGCTTGTGGGTCGCTTGGGCGAAGGACGTCGCCGTGCGCGTGCTCGCTTCGAAGAACATGCCGACGACGATCTTGCCCCGCAATCGCACCGACGCGTCGGTGACGCCGCGCTTGAATTCGAGCGCGCGCTTTATCAACGCCTCGATGAGCGGTCGTTGCGCGTCATCGAGGTCGAGGAGCAAGCGTTCCTGGGTCATGGCGCTTCGCAGATGACGACGCGGTCAGCGTCGTCCGGCTCCGGACGAAGTTCGACGACGACCCTTTCGGAAGATGCCGTCGGTACGAACTTGCCGACGTAGTCGGCTTGGATGGGCAGCTCGCGCAAGCCGCGATCGATGAGGACGCATAGGCGGACGGCGCGCGGCCGGCCGAGGTCGGTTATCGCATCGAGCGCGGCGCGGACCGTGCGGCCCGTGAAAAGCACGTCGTCGACGATCACGACGTCCTTGCCGGTCACATCGACCGTGATGTCGCTTTCGGGCATCTCACGCGGGGCGTCATCGTCGCGGTAGAGGGTGATGTTGAGGAAACCGGTCTGGACCGTCACGCCGGTGCGGCGCTTGATCTCAGTTTGGATACGCCGTGCGAGATTCTCGCCGCCCTTGCGGATCCCGATAAGGACGAGGTCGCGGGTCGCGCCCGTCGGCTCGATGATCTGGTGGGTCAGCCGCTCGACCGTGCGCTGCAGCTCTGCAGACGAAAACACGACGAGCTTTTCCCGCAACGTGGGCGCTTTCGTCGTGGCCATGAGCGGTGTTCTTCGTCGCCCTGCCTGCGCGGCCCTACCGCGCTCGTCGTCCGTCTCGTCAGAGCGAGGCGCGACGTTCGCGGGCGAGCTCGAGCGTACGCTTGAGCTCTTGGAGCCGCTGACGTTCGCCCTCGACGACGTCG
>DASQJC010000195.1:0-2992 GCA_035631255.1 Candidatus Eremiobacteraceae bacterium
ATCATCGATGCGACGGCCGCGGGCACAGAGTTCAATGAAGCGAGAGCGACAAGCCCGACGCCCGTGCAGATAAGGCCCAAGATCAGCGGGACCTTCGCAGCCGTCCGGCGCGTCGCTTTTCCGCCGATGATGGCCCCGGCCACGTACGCGGCCGCGAGCCCAAAGAGCGCAAGTCCGCTTTGCGCTTCGTTGACGCCGAATGCGGCGATGAGGTACGTCGCCGAGTAGATCGTGAGCGTGAAACTCGGCAGGCCGAACGCCAAAGCGACCGCGTAGATGAGCGCCGGCCCTTTTCCGCGGAAAAGCGCCGGATCGAAGAGCGGCGATCGTGCTCGCGGCTCCCAGATGCACAAGACGACGACGCTGATGGCCGCGCCCGCGAGGCCAGCGACCGCCGTCGCACCGGACGTGGTCGCAGCGACCATCAGTGATGCCGTGAAGACGGCGACGAGGATGATGCCAGGGTAATCGAATCCGTTATGCGCTTTGTTCGCGAGAGCGTCTTCATCGGGTGTGATTCCTGACGCCGCAGCGAGCGTGATGAGCGCAAGAACGACATTCACCCAGAACACGAGATGCCAGGGAAACGAAGCGAGCTCGCGCGCCAATCCGGCACCGAGGTTCGCGTTCACGCTCAACCACAACGCACCACCCACGATCGCGCCGCCGGCGAGCGCGCCTCCCATCGTACCGAGACCGTACATGCCGTAGACCGAACCGAGCACGCTGCCTCGTTCTGCCGGAGCGAAACGATCCGCGACGATCGCCGTGACTACCGGCTGGATGCCGCCGGCACCGAGCGCTTGGACGATGCGTCCGGCGACGAGCATCCACAGCGTCGTCGAAAGCGCGCAAATCGTCGATCCGAGGCCGAACAGGAAGATGCACATGACGAGTACGCGTTTGCGCCCGCGGATGTCGGAGAGACGACCCATGACCGGTTGCGCGACGAGCGATCCGGTCGCGTACGTCGCGACGATCCATCCGATCTCTGCGAGGCCCGCACCGAGCGAACGCGCGATGCCGGCCAGCAGCGGGCCGAACATCGTCAGGGGCAACGCCCGCATGAAGATCGCGAGGAGCAGCGGCGCAAGCAGCCGGCGCTTCTCGCGATCGACCACTACGATCCCGAAACGCCGTGCCCGAACCGGTCGATCGCCATCGCGACGAACAGCAAGGCGAGATAGAGCATGGAAAAACGGTACATGAGTCCTTCGCTCTTCGGCGATCCGGTCCGCACGACCCAGATCGCGAACGCGAAGAATGCGACGTCCAAGAGGATCGCACTCGCGAGATAGACGACGCCCATGAGGTGAAGTGGAACGAAGACGAGCGTCAATGCGGCGAGCACGATCGTGTAGACGAGGATCTGACGCTTCGTCACATCGTCGCCGTAGACGGCGGGGAGCATCGGGATGCCGACGCGCCGGTACTCTTCCTTCTTCAGTAGTGCGAGCGCCCAGAAATGGGGCGGCGTCCAGACGAAGATGACCGCGAACAGCAGCAGCGCGGTGATCCCGATGTGGTTCGTCACGGCGGCCCAGCCGACGAGCGGCGGCACCGAGCCCGCGGCCCCTCCGATGACGATGTTCTGCGGTGTCGTGCGCTTCAGCCATACGGTATAGATGAAGACGTAGTAGAGGATGCCTGCGATCGACAGCATCGCGGCGAGCAGGTTGACAGTGAGGGCGAGTTCGACGAACGCCAGAATGCCGAGCACGATGCCGAACGCGAGCGCATGTCTCGGTTCGACCCGTCCGCTCGGGATCGGACGCGTCTTCGTGCGTTTCATCTGGGCATCGATGTCGCGATCGAAGTACATGTTGATCGCAGCAGAGGATGCGCTCGCGAGCGCACCGCCGAGCAGCGTCAAAAGCGCTAGCCGCCACGACGGAACGCCGCCGGCGGCCATCATCATCGCGGTGAACGTCGTGAACAGAAGCAGCGACATGACGCCGGGCTTTGTCAACCCGTAGTAGTCGACGATCTTGGTCTTGATCGCGCTCAGCATCTGGTTCACGCGAACGCTCTGCGCGGACGGAATGCGAAGTACGTCAGCATGACGAGTGAGGCGACCAGGAGCGCCGCGTTCGCTTCATGCCACGAACGGAGCACGGGCTCGAGCCCCGACATGACGGTTGCTGCGCCGAGCGCGCCTTGAAGGACGGCGAACGCGAGGGCGATCCATGAAGCGGTGCGCACGAATGGATCTAGCTCGCGCGCACGCATCGCTCCGATCCACGTGATGACGGCGGCAGCGATCGTGACGTACGCAGCATACCGATGCGCCATGTGGATCTGTTGAGCGGATGTGAGGGCGCCGCTCGCACCGCAAAGCGGAAGCGCGCTGCATGCGAGGCCGTCGTTCGATGCGGCCATCCAGCCGCCCGCGAAGACCGCGACGAACGCGAGCACAGTTGTGCCTAGCGCTAACCACCTGAACCGATCGCTCGGCGTTGCGGTTGGCGTGCTTGTCGGCTGCGCGTACGCGATGACCGTCACCATGAGCAGGCTGACGAACGTCGAGAAGCCGAGGACGAGATGGATCGCCACGCTCGGTGCGTCGTTGTTCAACACGATCGTCACCGCACCGGCGATGACTTGCGCGACGATGAGTGCGAGCGAGACCCATGAAGCCGTGAAGGCCGCCGGCGCTTCGCTTCGCGCGAACCAAGCGGCGAGGAACGTCGCGATGACGATGACCGTGAGCACCGCTGCGCCGACGCGATGGTAGTACTCGTACATCACCTTCGGATCGAGCGCAGGGAACCATGCACCGCGGCAGCGCGGCCAGTCCGGGCACGTCATGCCCGCACCGTTGATGCGGACGATCGCGCCCCAGACGACGAGCGCGAACGAAAAGATCGTCGACACGACGCCGACGCCACGAAGCAAGCCCAGACGAGGGGACATCCCTCGTGCTTGCGGCGCTTGGCGGATGAATCCTGTGCCAAATGAGTGGAGCTGTCGACGTTTATCGTCGACCGCCGCG
>DASQJC010000196.1:0-7790 GCA_035631255.1 Candidatus Eremiobacteraceae bacterium
TCGCCGCCCGCTCGCTCGACGGCACGCGCGAGCGACCAGACGCGCGAGACGACCTCCTGATCGACTCGGTCACCGACGACGATCTGAAGTGCCGCGTCGCCCATCGGTTTGATGTCGACTTCGATCATGTGGCGTCGCGGCTTCGCGGGGGCCCGCCCCCTGCCCCGGTAGTAGACCACCGCCCGTCCAGGGCGGGTTTTTTCGTCCATCGGCTGTTCGATGACGTGGGATTCCCATCGGTGCAGGGTCCAGAGCCTCCAACCCGGTTGGTGGCGTCCGAGGTGTTCGTTAGCAACCGGTGAGCGTAGATCGATCGCCGAGGCTCTCAGCCGCGGGTATGTCCAGTGCTGCGGCGAAGCTCGTTTGGTATGGTCCCACGCAAACGCCTCAACCACTTCAACCCGCAGTCATACCTCCGCGCGTTCGCGGATCCGGACGGCTACCTGCTGACCATCAAACGCGAACCCTACGAAGTCGACCGGTTGAACGTCGCGAAGGTAGCTGCTGAGCGCGACTTCTACACGCTGCGCCGTGCGGATGGGACTCTGACTGATCAGCTCGAGGATGAGCTCGCGTTATTCGATGCCAAAATTCCCCGGATCGTTGGTCGGGTCGCAAGTGTTTGTGAGCCTTCACCGGCCGACGTCGACGACTTGAAGCGGCTCTACGCCATTCTGCTTGCTCGTGGCCCGGTCGGGCGCGATTACATCCTCGACGAGGTGCGTTCGACGCGCGACCGCATCACGAGCGACTTCAAGGCCGACTTCCCAGACGAGGACGAGTCGACGTGCGAAGGTACGGTCGACCGGATCATCCGAGACTTCTACGAGCACTCTGACGAACTGTCGGCGGATGCGGCAACCGTTTCGCGCGCGAACGTACCGCGTCTGGCCGACGAGATCGCGAGCGCGATGCCAAAGTTCGTCTGTGTGATGCGATCGGCGTCGTGGGATTTTCTAACGTCGGATACGCCGTGCTCGGCTTTCGATCCAAAGGCCCCGCCCGTCGGGGATGGGGTCTATGGCGTCGACTACGATTCCCCCACGGTTGAGCTGACGCTGCCACTCTCCCGTCGCCATCTGGCGCTTTTCGCGAACAGACCGGTGCTGGCACGGGCGAAGTGCAACGACGGCGCGGTTCGGATCGCCAACGGTCGGACCGTCTTCTTTTCGAAGCGAATGATATTCGCGTACCCGAGTGCAGACGCCGAAGCGAACGCGATCGCGCTCGCGCAGCAGATCACCTACCGAACGGCCTATTGCGAACCTATGTTGCCGGCATTCGACGAGATGACGAGCTCGACGATCAGCTAGATGCGGCGGACCTAGAGCAGGGCTTCAATTCGGCGTCGGCCATGCTACGCGCGATCCCGTCTCGAGAACGGCAAGCTCGTCGCCTTTCACGAGCAGGGCGAACGTAGGCGGACTTGCCGGCTTTCTCCCTGTCTCTGCAACCTCTTTGAGGAGCTCGTCGACGTTAGTACCGACCCATTCTCCCAGCGCTCGAAGTAGCCTCAGACGCCTGTTGGTCCAGATTTGCGCGGCGACCGAAGTTCCCGCGGACGAATATCCGCCACCGATCGGACCGTACACCGCGCCGGGCTCAACCTCCACGAATGTTTGAATTCCGGCCTGACGCAGCAACGCGCGATCCGCGCTCGTGTGGTCGATATCGACGCCAATGGCACCAGGGATCCGATATGGTGCGATGACGTTCGGCCAGTTCCGATGGATTGTCGCGACGAGCGACTTCTCCGTCCAGCCTCCGTGACGCGCGTGTATCGCGATGCAATAGACCGCGTCGCCGGTGAACCGCGCGAACAGCAGTGGGCCCGTCCGATCGACGAAGCCACGGGCAACCTTCGTACCGAGATGAAGATGATGAATGCCCCAATCATTAAGCAACGCATCGTCGTAGTCTGCGTCTAGCAACGTCTTGCTCAGGTATACGTTGACATCGTCGCCCGCGGCGAGTTTCGCCTTTAGAGCGTCGTAGCCCGCGGCCTGTTCGGTCGGACACGACAAGCCGCGTGCCTCATATACCCTTCGGGGTATAGTGGGAATGCGCCGGAGGCGCGCGTTGTAGAGCTTGAACGTCTGTTTGTCGAGCGATTCGGTTGGATCGGCCGCATATCCAAGGTGAGTTAATTCGCCGATGACATGATCGCGCCAGTCTCGCTCGAAGTCGAAGGCGGGCGCATCCCCGCTCGACTCGCGCTGGCTCGGAACGCCAGCTGTGGCGTCCGAGATCGCCCCTTCTGTTTTCGGTATCTCGTCCTTCATTGCAGAAGTCGCGTCGTCATCGCTTTGCGATATGTTGGATAATGCCGTCGCGCCGCCGCGTGTAGCACGACAGGTCTGATCTTCTCCGACTTGAGTAACTTCGCTCAATTCTTGGTGCTTCGACCGCGTGTACGGACACCCTCGCGAACCGCGACGGCGGGTCCACGGGCCTGACCTCGACGCGCGTGACCATCAGTATCACCTCATCGACGCGCTATCGTTCCGTCTGTAGCAATAAGGTCTGTCCGCGTGCAGTACAGGAGGTCAAGTTCTTTTCCGTAGGCATTGTTAAGACCAACCAGGTGAAGCGGTTCTAGCTTTGATCGATGCAGTACGAACACCGGGCTACCACTCGTCCCTCCGAACTCGGTCTCGGACACAGCGGGGTGGGCCACATCGTTTTCAGTAGACGTCCAATGCTCTCGTTCAAAGGGCACGGCGAACCATCCATCCTCGACAGCGTCAATCGCCATTCCCGTCATGGAAAACGCGGCGAATTCGACGTCAGGCCCGCCTTCATGAACTCGGAGCTTCGCCGGCCATCCCACCGTGACTATCGGTTCCCCCTTCTTCGGCGCATCGATTGGCCAAGCGCTTGGGGCATACGCCTCCAGTGTAATCCCTGAGCTCCAGTAGCCCTTTGAGGCGCGCTCAAAGTCAACTCCGTCGACATCAAGCGTGGCGATATCGACGAAATCGGTATACACTTCGTCGACGATGTGCGGCGTTATGGATCGACCTCCAAACTCGAGCAATGCTTCACCACGGGCGCTCTTGACTTCCCGGTACTTTTGCACCACATGCGCGTTCGTGACCAAGAAAGTTTGATCGGCCAGTTTCATGAGGAATCCCGACGCACTGTGAAAGTCGGTCCCATCGGGAGCGCTGATGATGATAGCGCTTGAGTAGAGGCCCGCCATTCGGATGATCTGGCTTCCGAAATCGCGTTGCCTCGAAGTAACACCGTGTGGAGATTTGTAAGGCGGCCAGTCTTTCATGTCCCTAATCCACAATCGGCTCGACTCAGGTACTGGGCGACTTCGCCGTCGCGAACCGTTTGATAGACAATTAGGCGGATCGCGATTCTTCCGCGCGAGGACGCGCAGGCATCGGAGATTCGGAGACCACTACTCTGTGTCGCGTTCGCTCAGCTTACGCGCGATCGATGTCGCAGCCAACGCGATCGCGTAGAGAGCGCGCTCGATCAGCTTGTCGTTTCCTTGCATGTTGTAAAGCCCGCTGATGCTATTGACGACGTCGTCCGCCTCGTTCGCGAGCTGAAGTGGGGTTCTGTCCGCCATAGTCGACCTCTCAAAGAAAGTGGGCAGCGACCCTGCGATCGCCACCCGCATAGCCACGTCTTAGAAGCGCTCAGCCATTGTATAAGACCTGCGTGCCGCCCTGCATCGGGGCCGTGGGAGCACACGCTCGAACTTCCGAACGTGCGTCGAATGAAAAAGCTCGATCTCTCGGATCACCGAGCACAACGCGCGTACCTGACGAATGAGGATTTCGCGCTAGCACCTGACGCGGAATTCGTTCCGAAGGGGACGATATCCGAGGAATCATGGTCAGCCATCACGCTACTACCCGACACCGTTGCACTTATGACGACCGATTGGTATTTCAGCGCGATTGGTACGATGCAACGCATCGTTAACGCCTGGTTGGAGATCCACGACGCAATGCCTGAGAATTCTCCAATGCGGTCACAATGTCTGGCCGCACACGAGTGTTACGAAGGTGGTCTGTTCAACGCGGTGCATGGATGGTATAGGCTCGCCGGCATCGCCTTACGCAATGCCGTCGAGGATATCATCATCGGGCTTTACTACGAACATCACCCGGAGCTGGGAGCGGAGTTCGTCGCAGTGACGTCTGGGAAGCAGCGCAGTCCCCGTCGAGATCTTTTGGACTCGGAGCTTCTAAACTACGCGCCGCAATCGCTCGTCAAGGCGATCAATGATCTATACCAAGCGGAGCTTTCGATCTACGTTCACCGGACGTCAGACGGCGGTCTCTGGCAGTCCAACGGGCCCGTCTTCGTCCATGAGCAGCTAGAGACGTGGATCGATCAATTTGAGCGTTCATTTCGACTCTTGTGCGAGCTAATCGAGGCGGTCGTCAAGGGATCCGGCACCATCGCTGTCTCAAATTCGATTCAATTCACGACGAGCTGATCGGTTCAGCGTGGCTTTTTTTGATCGGCCTGGACTTGGAATCGAACCGGCTTTGATCATCGACAAGAGGTCTGCGCTTCTGGCGCGCCATGTCCAGGCCCCGAGCTTTACCGTTGGGAGCGACCCGTCATACGCGAGGCGATAGACAAAATGGATATCGCACCGTAGGAGAGCTGCGGTTTCTCGGATTGTAAGGAGGGCCGGCAGCGTTGCGCGGCCCTCCTGGACTACGCGATTCTCGGTCATATGGGCGGCGTGAGGACGCGCTGCAGGCCAACCGATGGGACACGCCACGTCCTCTTGCCGAGTCGCATCGCCGGAAGCTTGCCGAGATAGATCAGGCGGTAGGCGAAGTGGATCTCGCATTGGAGGAGCCTCGCAACCTGACGTACGGACAGCGCCGCCGGCAACGACTTAAGAGTCTCATCGTCGATCGGTTGAAAGGCAACCGCCTTGGCATGGTTGTCCGCCTTGGCACGGTTGTCAGCGACGACCGACAACCGCATCGGCGCACCTTTCGTGGCAGCGTCACTCGGCCGCGGCGCGCGGGCTGGCACAGGCGATGCGAGTGCGCGCGGTGGCGCAGTGGCTCGGCCGATCGATCGGCGACTTGATACTTTCGTCCGCTGGTGGACGACGTCGCTCGATGCGAAATGCGTGTATGCCATGTGAAACTCACTTTCATTTGGCTTGGCTCGGGGCTGCGACACGGCGGCCTCGGGCCTCTTGCATCTTGAACCGTGATGTGCGGCTCTGCATTGGTTTGACAACAGGCATGTGGCGAATCCCTTTTTGCTCTTGGACCAACGGTTTGCGAAACCGCCGTTGATGTTGCTGATCGCGGTACTAACGCGAGCATTGCTCGATCGATATCTACTTCTGCAAATCCGGTCGCAAGTCTCCATGCCGGCAGGCGTCGCCGTCCGGGCTGTGCGTTGCATTCCACCGCGTTTGAAGACACCATGACCGGCCGTCAAACTATCGCGAGGAGCAGCCAGCGCTATCGTCGCAACTCGACGCAAGATTGGCCACCTCCGATCCCGCAACATAGGCGACGATGTGAGTAAGCGGAGCAACGAGATCATCATACGCATGCCCGACGCAGCCGGCACGGACTGGTTTGCGCAGCTCGAGGCTTCTCTCGCTCCTTTGATGCCCGGGCCAACCATCGTGTGGCTCGAGAAGCACGACGGATCCGCACGCAGCCGCCTGAAACATACGATACGGTTCGATCGCAAGGTCTTCTTCAACGCTGGATTCGCCTGGAAGATGTCAACGTGGGAGACGTGGCACCAGGATCGAGACAGCGTGCGACACCCGGCATAGAACGTCTAGTACAACAGCCTCGCTATAGCTTGTGAGCGAGGCGGACGGTACGGGGTGACGGCTCACACGGAGCCAAGTATCCCAGCGAATGGGATATGGGTAAACTGTGTCTTGAAGTCGCGTAGCGACACAGCCGTCAGCGTCATCGTGAGCGTAAAGCGGTGATGTCCAGTCAACTGTCACGTTACGCGTAGTCATCAGCACGAAGCCACCACTGCGCGATCCCGGCTGTCGCTGTTTGCGCTGAACAGGCCGGACGTGAGTCTAAGGGCCGTCCGATAAGGCTTTCCTCGATCGCGTCGACAGTCGTTGCTAACGCGACGCTAACGCGAGCTCGTCACGGCTGGCGTTCAGCAGCTACGGTCGGGCTGGCTGACGCCGATCGACGTCCCCAAAGCCCCCTAGCCAGGCGCGCGGGAGGGAACGGACGTCCTCGGGTAGCTCCGAGAAAAATTTTTCAGAATTCGGAAGAGCTGTCGCTGTCCGAGCTCCAGGAATGAGCCGCTCAGGCTAGCGACGTCGAGGACCAGTCTGTGCTACAGTTAGCGGTGACGGGAGGGTGCGCTCATGCGTCGCCTGCTTGCCATTATCGCTCTTGCCACAATCACCGGATGCGCTACAGCTTCAGGACCGCAGGCTGTCGTTGAGGCACCGGTCTTGTTGCGATCGTTTTCGCCGGACGGACCACCAATATGGACAACATATTCGATTCCAGGGGTCGCCGCAATGGTGCCCGGTCATGATGGCAATATGTGGTTCTACGGCACGAGCGGGCAGTATGGCCGCATCACGACAAGCGGTGTTTTCCAAAGCCGATCATTTCCCGACGCATCACAACAGGGTGTCGCGCTGACCCTCGGCCCTGACTCGAATATCTACATCGCGACGACGCATGCCGGCACCTGTCACATCTATAAGGTGCACCCGGACCTGACGATCGTCGACCTCATCGGATCGCGAATCTGTACCAACGCGCCGCAATCGATGGTGGACGCATACGATCACCGAATCTGGATCGTCGACGGCTCTTCCGCGATCACACAAGTGACGACGTCAGGCATCGTTTCAACCCTTTCGATGCCCGAAAACGTCGGCCGTTGGATCATCCGTGGCAATGCGCTCGGTCGAGCGATGTTCGCTCAGGGCATCAGCGGAGACACTCCGGACAACGTCTATCGGATCGCGTCAGATGGAACCATCACAAGTGTCGGCTTGGCGATCGGAGCGCCAAAAGCCGCGAGAGACGGATATATCTACGGAATTTTCGGTTCGGGTCCATACGGAGTCGCCCGATTGTCGGATACGCTCGTCGTCCAATGGTGGATCGATAAGCATTTGGTCGATGTGCCCTTCACGCTGCTGCTTCATCGAGGAGGCGTGTTGTTGCCACTGCCGGACGTGAAGCCACTGGAAGGTAAGGTTTTCCGCTTCCTACCGGTGACCCGCAAGTTTCAGACCCCGTGGTCGTCACCGTCAACGACTGTCTTCACTGCCA
The DNA here is from genome assembly GCA_035631255.1 of Candidatus Eremiobacteraceae bacterium. Lineage (GTDB taxonomy): Bacteria > Vulcanimicrobiota > Vulcanimicrobiia > Eremiobacterales > Eremiobacteraceae > JANWLL01. Next base: position 7,284 of record DASQJC010000196.1, read on the forward strand.
ATATCGGGCCGGATCTCGAGCTCTGGGAGAGCGACGGCACTAACGTTTACGTCGGCACGCTACCGCTATGAAAAATCAAACGTTTAGCCTTCGCGTCGCCTCTCTGATCAAAACCGTCCTTGCGATGTTCGGGCTAACAATAATGCTTGCTGGCTGTGGCGTTCATTCGGTCACAAGCCAATCCGAGCAGCACACCACTAGCGGAGACGTCCGTCAAGGCGGTGGAAATTCGCACTGGGTGCATTTCGTGGACCCAGGATCTACAGTGACTGCATTCATAGCGGTCGGGCCCGATGGAAACATGTGGTTCACTGATGGCGCAAAGATCGGCCGGCTGACGCTCGACGGTGCTCTCACGGATTTTGCGCCACCGGGTGGTTTCAATCCCGAAGGTATCGTCGCCGTGGGATGAGCCCCGAAATGGGAGCCGGGGATAACTGTGGATTTCCGCCCAACCGGGCAGCAAGGAGATCCACCGGTGCGCAAGAGTCGATTCACCGAACAGCA
>DASQJC010000197.1:0-4456 GCA_035631255.1 Candidatus Eremiobacteraceae bacterium
CCGGTGTCACCGACGAACTCACCGGCGCTTTCAACCGGCGCTATTTCGATCGACGGCTCGCAGACGAGCTCAAGCGGGCGCGACGCCTCGGCGGACGCTTGAGCGTGCTCCTCTTCGATCTCGATCACTTCAAATCGATCAACGATGCCCACGGCCATCCATCCGGCGATCGCGTCTTGTGCGCCGTGGCGGATAGCATAAGCGCGTCGGTACGCGACATCGACGTCGTCACGCGCTGGGGCGGTGAGGAATTCGCCGTCATCGCGCCCGGCAGCGACGGTGAAGACGCCGTGAATATCGCGGAGCGCGTCCGTCAGAGCGTCGGCGCGTTGTCGCTTCAACTTCTCGACGGCTCGAAGATCGGCGTGACGGTATCGTGCGGCATCGCATGGGTCACGACCGACATCCATACGCCCGCTCAGTGCGTCGCCGCTGCAGATCGCTGTTTGCTCGAGGCGAAAGCGGCAGGACGCGATCGCGTCGTCGCACTTCGTGACGCGTCATCGGCGAGCCAAGGTCGAACCAGCGACGCTCACGAACGCCAAACGCGTGACCATCGAGGTGCGGCGCGCCGCTCCTGACGACGACGCGTTCATCACCGCACTCGGCTCGACGTGCGCGACGACGAGCGTCTCGCGCATCCGTCACGTCAACGCCGACACCGCCGCGCTATCGTTCCGCCGGCTTCTCATGTTCTGCCGCGAAAGGCCCGGCACGATCGACCTCATCGCAGCGGTCGACGGCGAGCGGGCCGGTTTCCTCATATTGCTGACCGACGTTCCTGATGAGGTGACGCAGAGCGATCAGGCATTCGTCGCGTTCATGGCCGTTTCGGAACCCGTCCGTCGCACAGGCGTCGGCCGCGCTCTCCTGAAGGCTGCCGAGCATGAAGCGGGCCGTCTCAAGCTGCCGCACTTGAGCCTCATGGTGAGCGCAGACAACGCTGCTGCACGGTCGCTCTATTCGCACACGGGCTTCATCGAGGAACGCCTTTTGCTCACCAAAGCGATCGAGGCGAGCGCATGAGCGACATCGTCGAGGTCCGGCGGTCGCCATGGCGCACGGTGATCCTCATCGCCGTGCTTGCGGCGCTCGTCTACTTCCTCACGTTGATCCCCAAGACGGTCGAGGTCTTCATCGTCGCGACGCTTATCGCGTACGGCGTCAATCCGATCGTGCGCGGGCTCGTGCGCCGTATGCCACGACCGGTCGCGATCGGTCTCGTCTACGGCGTGCTCGTCGCCGTCGTCATCGTCGCCATCGTCGTCATCATACCCGACACCGTGGGCCAGCTCCAAGTGTTCTTCAGCAACGGTTCGACGTATGCCTCCGATGCGCAAAACGTGCTCGCCGGACTGCAGCAGTACATTGATCAGCATTGGGGATCGAAGGTGCTGCCGCCGCAGTTCCAAGATATCGAAGGCCGCGCCGCGACGGAGATCGCGACACTTCTCAACACCGCGGTTGCCGGTCTCGGCAACCTCGTGCTTGGGATCGCGAACATGCTCGTCATCGGGATAACCGGCGTCGTGCTGTCGTACTTCTTCCTCTCGCACAGCGAAGAGATCCGCGATTCCTTCTACAGCCTGTTTCCCGAGCGGGCACAGGACACCGCACATCTGTTCTCGCGCGAGGTCTCGCACGCGGTCGGCGGGTTCATCGTCGCGCAGCTCGTCTTGTGCGCGTTCACGGGAATAGCGACGTTCCTCGTGTTGCTCATCATGCGGTCGAACTACGCGCTCTTGCTCGGGGTGATCACCGGCATTCTCTATGCAGTGCCGTACCTCGGCATCATGATCGCTCTCACCTGCGGCGTGCTGCTCGGAGCACTCCAATCGTGGCCGATGGCGATCGGCACGGCGGTCGTCATCTTCATCATCACGAGAATCGCCGATCTCGTGCTCGTGCCGAAGGTCATGGGCGACAGCGTCGGCGTGTCGCCGATGGCGATCATCTTCGCGGTGTTCGCCGGCGGCGAGCTCTTCGGCTTATGGGGCCTCGTCCTCGCTATACCTGCCGCCGCGATCTTCAAAGTCGCCTGGCGCGTGTGGCTGCACCCATGGCTCACCGGCCGCGAACATCCCAGCATCAAACCTGGCTAAAGTCAGACCCGACTTAACCACAACCCGACTTTGCTATATAATTATAGTATGAAGAAGCGAGTCGGGGATGTTGGTCAGGTCCTCGGGGACGCTGCGCGGGCGATCCGCTACGTACAATGCGTCGCAGGCATCGTGGTAGGCGTGGTCATGTTCTTGTTCGTGCTTGCCTTTTTTGTGACGCCAACGGTTCGGATGTGGAATAGCATTGCGTTTACTATAAAGGTTACGTCTATCGGATTCAGTCTTCTCGTACCCATTGCTGTTATCGTAGTTTCGTGGCTGCTATGGCCGAGGGCTTCCAAGGTGAAGTTGTGACGCGACACGGCTCGTTGCAAGACCGCTGCGGTCGAGATGAATCTCGACCGCTCCTCACATGCTGTCTGGAGCGGAGACGCCGAGAATGCGCAGGCTCGAGGCGAGGACCGTTTTCGCCGCCATCGAGAGCGACAGGCGAGCGCTGGTCAGCGCATCGTCGTCGGTCAGCACGATGCAATCCGTATAGAATGAATGGAAATCACCGGCGACGTTGCGCGCGTACTCGGCGAGCCGATGCGGCGCGCGATCGTTTGCCGCGTCGACGACGGTTCGTTCGAAGTCGCTGAGCCGCCGTGCGAGCGCGATCTCCGTGGGATGGCCGAGAAGCGCTACGTCCGTTGCGGAACGAGCGCGATCGAGCAAAGCGCCTTTGCCCGTCTCTGCGGCTTTGCGCAATATCGACGCGATTCGCGCGTGACCGTACTGCACGTAAAACACCGGGTTCTTCTGCGAGTGTTCGACCGCAAGCGCGAGATCGAACACGAGATGCGACTCCGGCGCTCGCTCGATGAAGAAGAAACGCGCCGCGTCGACACCGACCTCATCCATGACCTCAGCGAGCGTCACGGTATTCCCCGCGCGCTTGCTCATCGTCACGGTCTCCGCGCCTCGTTTGAGCGTGACTTGTTGGGCGAGCAGCACCTCGATGCTTCCTGGATGACCGAGCGCGGCGACGAGCGCGCTCAACCGCGCGATGTAGCCATGGTGGTCGGGTCCGAGGATGTTGATGAGATACTTGTAGCCGCGGCGCAGTTTGTCGCGGTGGTACGCGGCATCGGCGGCGAGATACGTCGGCCTGCCGTCGCTCCGACGCAGCACACGGTCATGATCGTCACCGCTATCGGTCGTGCGCAGCCACAGAGCGCCATCTTTTTCGTACGCGAATCCGCGTGCTTTCAGGTCGGCGACGACGTCATCGATCTCGCCGGCATCGTGGAGCGACGCTTCCGAAAACCAGACGTCGAAATGAACCCCGAACCGTTCCATATCGGCACGCTGCTGCTCGACGATGACGTCGCGGCCGAATTTGCCAAGCGCGCGCCGCCGGTCTTCAGGATCCGCTCGCAGCCACTTGTCTCCATCGCGATCGCGAAGTTCTTGAGCGACGTCGATGAGATAGTCGCCCGGATACCCATCTTCCGGAAACGGCACGTCGACGCCGAACAACGCCGCGTAGCGCGAATAGAGCGATGCCGCAAGCGTATCGAGCTGCGCGCCCGCATCGTTGACGTACGTCTCCGATGCGGTCGTCGCGCCGGCGAAGCGGAACATCTCGACGAGCGTCGCGCCGAGAGAACCCGATCTGCCTTGGACGACGTTGAGCGGTCCGGTGGGATTCGCCGACGTGAATTCGATAAGCACCGGGCCCGTTGCGGCAAGCGCGTCGGATCGACCGTAGTCGTCGCCGCGGTCGAGCACTTCGGCGACGACGCCGCTCCAAAAGCCCGGCGCCATCCGCACGTTGACGAAACCGGGTCGCGCTGCTTCGAGCGACGCGACGCCCGTGATTCCGCCGCCATGATCTTCGGCGAGTGCCGTTGCGATCTTCATGGGATCGCATTTCCACATCTTGGCGGCGGCGAGAGCGACGGGCGTCGCGAAATCGCCATGCGACGGATCGCGCGTCGGTGGTAGCGTGACGAGTGGAACGTCGGATGTGCCGCCGCCGATGCGTTGCGCAGCATCGGCGAGACGCGACTGCAGTGCGCGCTCGACGACGGACAACGCTGCGAGATGGCGGCTCTTCATCCACGGCTCCTCATCCGCCGCTATTAGCCCGCGCGGGCGAAGCGCCCTTCGTCATCGATTTCATCGCCGAATCGACGTCAGCGATGATACGGTTCGCCGCGCAAGATCTTCGCGGCGCGATAGAGCTGTTCGAGCGCGATGAGGCGCGCCATCTCATGGAGGAACGTCAGCGGCGACAAAGACCATCGCAGGTCCGCGCGTGCGAGGACGGTTTCGTCCAAGCCTTGGGGTCCGCCGATCGCGATGACGAGGCGTCGCTTGCCGGACCGCTCGACGTCTGCGACGCTGTT
>DASQJC010000198.1:0-2443 GCA_035631255.1 Candidatus Eremiobacteraceae bacterium
TTTGCGATTCTTGCGGCGTATACGTATCGCGGTGGACTGCGCGCGCCTGCACTCGTCGCCGTTGTGAAAGACGTCCTCATCTACGTCACAGTCATCACGGCGATCATCGTAATCCCAGCAAAGCTCGGCGGATTCGAGCACATCTTCGCCGCCGCTCAGACATCACTCGCAGCCGCGCCGAAGGCCGCGAGCACGATACTCGCGCCGGCGCAATTCTCGGCATACGTGACCCTCGCGATCGGTTCAGGCCTCGCGCTCGTCATGTACCCGCATGTCATGACGGCGACGGTCAGCGCTAGCAGCCCGAACGTCATCCGCCGGAATATGGCGCTGCTGCCGGCGTACAGCATCCTGCTCGGCTTGCTCGCGCTATTCGGCTACATGGCGCATGCGGCCGGCCTTCATCCGGCATCGCCGAACGACACGGTGCCCGACCTGCTGCGCGCGATGTTCCCGTCGTGGTTCTTCGGCGTGTGCCTCGCCGCGATCGGCATCGGCGCGCTCGTGCCAGCCGCGATCATGTCGATCGCAGCAGCGAATCTCTACACGCGCAACATCCATCGCGTGCCGCCGGGTGTGCCGCTCGCGGGCCGGGAGGAGACGGCCGTCGCGAAGTTCGCGTCGCTCGTCGTGAAGACCGGAGCGCTTCTCGCCGTGCTCCTCTTGCCCGCGCAATATTCGCTCTACTACCAGTTATTCGCCGGCGCGCTCATCCTCCAGACGTTTCCGGCGATCGTCATCGGCCTCTACACTCGATGGTTCCATCGCGTCGCGCTCTTTTCGGGCTGGGCGGTGTCGGTCGTGCTCGCGATCTGGATGATCGTCGCGAATAACTTCGCGTCGACGTTCCCGCTGACGATCGCCGGCACGACGGTCGTCGCATACGGCGCCCTATGGGCGTTCGCCGCGAATATCATCATCTCGGTCGTCGGCACGTTCATACTCGACGCGATGAAAATACCGCGAGGCACCGATCACACGTCGCCCGCCGACTACGAAGAAGAGGCGGGCGACCGCGCCGCTTCTGCGGTTGCGTGAACAGGAACAAATCCTCATCCATTTAAGATATACAGACTTGCACGCGCCGCGCGGCACGGGCACATGGAGGTCTGGATGATCCTCAACGACATCGAAGTGATGTTCGGAGGGCAAGCCGGAGACGGAAGTCTCACGACCGGCGATCTTATCGCCGGCGTTTTCAAGCATATGGGGCGGGAAGTCTACACGTATAAGGACTTCCCGTCGCGCATCCGCGGCGGTCATACGAACTACGTCATCCGCGCGAGCGAGCATCCGAATTACGGCATGGCCGACTTCGTCGACTGCCTCGTCGCATTCGACCTCGAAGCGGTGCAGAAGCACATGGATGAGATGCGGCCGGGCGGCTTCATCATCTTCGACAACACCGACGAGAAGATCCCGGACGAGCTGCGCCGGCCAGACGTCTACATCTACGAAGTGCCGCTCGGCAAGATCGCGAAGCAAGATCTCGGTCTCGAGATCGTCCGCAACACGGTATCGCTTGGCGTCATCGCGGCGCTCACCGGCATGGATCCGGAAATCGTGCGCGCCGACGTCACGAAAGTGTACAAACGTAAAGGCGACGCGATCGTCGAGAAGAACATCGCGGCCGTCGAAGCGGGCGAGAAGTACGTCCGCGACAATCACGCGCGCGAATCAGGCTACTCGCAGTCGAAGACGATCGACGGCGACCGTCTCATCATGATGGGCAACGACGCGATCGGCTATGGCGCCTTGGTCGCGGGTTGCCGCTTTATGGCAGGCTATCCGATCACGCCGGCCACCGACGTGCTCGAGTGGATGGCCAAGTACGCGCCGCAATACGGCGGCGTCGTCGTGCAAGCCGAAGACGAACTCGCGGCGATCAACATGACGATCGGCGCGGCGTTTGCCGGCGTGCGCTCGATGACGGCCACGTCCGGCCCCGGTCAGGCGCTCATGACGGAAGGCATCGGCTTGGCCGGCGTCATCGAAGTCCCGATCGTCGTCATCGAGTGCGCACGCGCCGGCCCGTCGACCGGCATGCCGACGAAGACCGAGCAGAGCAATCTCAACCACCTGATCTTCTCCGGGCACGGTGAGATCCCGCGCGTCGTCATCGCCCCGGGCACCGTCGAAGAGTCGTTCTATCTCACCGTCGCCGCGTTCAACATCGCCGAGAAGTATCAGGTGCCCGTCTTCGTGTTGTCGGAACAAGCGCTGTGCCAAAGCAAGGCGACGCTGCCGCCGCTCGAGATGTCGACGGTGACGGTCGATCGCGGCAAGCTCCAGCGCAACGGCGCGCTGTCGGTCGGCGAATATAATCGCTACGCATTCTCCGACGACGGAGTCTCGCCACGAGCGATCCCGGGCGTCGAAGGCGGCATGCACCTCGCGCCAGGTTCCGAGCACAGCGACGGCGGCGTCATCACCGAAGACGCGC
>DASQJC010000199.1:0-2584 GCA_035631255.1 Candidatus Eremiobacteraceae bacterium
AGGTCAAGGTCCCGTAGCCAAGAGTTCGTCGTTGGCTACGATCAGGCGTGGACGCGCGGCTTGAGTGGCGAAACACTTGCGCGCACCGGCGGTGTGGTAGCCCCAAGGGAATTCGAATCCCTGTCTCCGCCTTGAGAGGGCGGCGTCCTAGGCCTCTAGACGATGGGGCCGCGTACGGACAACCGAGAGGTGTGGCTGCCAGGGAAGGATTCGAACCCTCACACGCAGGTTCAGAGCCTGCTGTCCTACCTTTAGACGACCTGGCACTACGCCTCGAGAACGCAGTGGATTATACTATGCGTTCGCTCGCAGTGTCAATGCGCGGGACGCGGGGCTCAAACAGCAAGGTCGCGAAGCGTTCGCTACATGGCCACGGACCTCGACGACGCCGCACGCGCGATCGCGGCGGCATTCAAGGACCGCGCGCACGCGAATGAACCATCGCTCCGCTATCAAGTCGAGAGGACGATCGCCGCTCTCGATAGCGGTGAGTTGCGCGTCGCCGAAAAGCGCGACGGCGAGTGGGTCGTCCACGAGTGGATCAAAGAAGCGATCCTCCTCTACTTCTCGCTCCACACAAGCGAAGTTTCCGAAGCCGGACCGCTTGCCTTTTACGACAAGCTGACGCCGAAGACGAAATGGGAGGGCACCGGCGTGCGCGTCGTGCCGCCGGGTGTCGCGCGCTACGGCAGCTATCTCGCGCCGGGCGTCATCCTTATGCCGGGTTTCGTCAACATCGGCGCACGCGTCGGCGAGAACACGATGATCGACACGTGGGCGACGGTCGGAAGCTGCGCGCAGATCGGCGCGAACGTGCATCTTTCGGGCGGCGTCGGCATCGGCGGCGTTCTCGAACCGCCGAGCGCGCGGCCGGTCATCGTCGAAGACGGCGCGTTCATCGGCTCCCGTTGCATCGTCGTCGAAGGCGTCGTCGTCCAGAAAGAAGCGGTGCTCGGTGCGGGCGTCATCGTCACCGCATCGACGCCGATCGTCGACGTCACCGGTCCGCAACCGATCGTGACGAAAGGTGTGATCCCCGCGCGCGCGGTCGTCATCCCCGGCACGCAGAACAAGAAGTTCCCCGCCGGCGAGTTCGGCACGCCGTGCGCTCTCATCGTCGGGCGCCGCAACGAATCGACCGATCGCAAGACCTCGCTCAACGATGCGTTGCGCGACTTCGGGGTGCAAGCATAGATGTCCAACGCGAATCCTCGCCTCGTCGCTCTGCCCGCCTCCGGTCTACGAGTTGTTCAGCATCGCATGCGGCCGACATCGCTCGACCTCAGCATCGGTCAGCCGAGCTTGATGCCAGATACCGAGCCCTTCGAGGCGGCGACGCAGTGGATCCGCGAGCACGGATGTCCGTACCCGCCGTACAACGGCCTGCCCGAACTCCGTGCCGCGATCGCAACGATCTACGGCGGCCGCAATCATACTAACGCGGATAACGTCTGCGTGACCAACGGATCGCAAGAAGCCATCTACCTTGCGATCAAGACGCTGCTCGAGCCTGGCCGCGACGAGGTGCTCGTCGTCAATCCCGGATATCCGTCGTATCCGCGCTGCTGTGCGCTCGAGGGCATCGCATGCCGCGACGTCAAGGCGCAAGCGCGCGACGGCTTCCGCATCCGTGCAAGCGCGTTGCTCGAAGCGCTCAGACCAGAAACGCGGATGATCATCCTCGGCTCGCCCGCAAACCCGAGCGGTGCGCTTCTCATGCAAGACGATATCGACGAACTGGCGCGCGAATTGACGAACCGGCCGGGCCCACCGGTCATGGTCGTCGTCGACGAGGTCTACCGCGAATTGACGTACGCCGCGAACCCGTATCCATCGATGGCCGATGCATACCCGTACACGTACATCGTCCAGAGCATGTCGAAGTCGTGCGCGCTCACGGGGCTCCGCGTCGGCTTCCTCATCGGCCCCGAAGACGGCGTCTCGCTCGCCACGCGCGCGCACATGCTCATGCTCATGTCGGTCAGCGTCTTTTCGCAGCGCGTCGCGCTCGAGATCGTGCGCAAGCCGGAGCGCCTTCGGGCGCACGTGCCCTGGTATGCCGCGCAGCGTGCGTCGATGCTCGAGGCCGCAGCCGCGGGCGACGTGCCGATCATCGAACCCGACGGCGCCTTCTACACTTTGGTGCGTTTGCCGGAACGCTGGCGCAACGATTCGCTCGGCGCCGCTCACGCCTTGCTCGACGAGCAGGACGTCGTGACGGTTCCCGGATTCCTCTTCGGCTCGCAGGGCGAAGGCTATCTGCGCGTCTCGTGGTCGGCGGATCCGACGAGCGTTCGCGATGGCTTCGCGCGGATCGGGCGTTTCGTCCAGGCGTGAAGTTCGTCGTTCTCGCCCTGTGCGCCATCGGTCTTTACGTCTCGATCTTCATGCAGCGAAAGGCCATGATGGCGAGCTCCGGATCTTTGGTCGAGCCGAGCGTCGTGCAGACGCCGCGCGCGCGGGTCATCGGCGGCGTGCCGAACTCGGCCTTCGGGATCGCTTACTACGCGTTGCTCGCGATCGCATCGTTCGCATTCGGGGTCCACTGGGTTTTCGATCTGGCGCTCATCGCCGCGATACTGGC
>DASQJC010000200.1:0-9541 GCA_035631255.1 Candidatus Eremiobacteraceae bacterium
ATGCCATCGTCGATCTGTGCCGGCGTCTCTTCGACGAGCTTCTGATGCCGGCGTTGGAGCGAGCAGTCGCGTTCGCCGACGTGCACCGCGTTGCCGTGCTTGTCGCCGAGCACTTGCACTTCGACGTGCTTGGGTCGAGCGAGATAGCGTTCGAGATAGACGGTGCCGTCCTTGAAATACGTCGCCGCCTCTTTAGCCGCGAGCGAAAACGCTTGGTCGACTTCGGCGGCGCTGTGCGCGACTTTGAGGCCTTTTCCGCCGCCGCCCGCAGCGGCTTTGATCGCGAGCGGATAACCGATGGTCGACGCGAGCTGCTTCGCCTCTTCGGGCGATCGCACGGGCTGCGTCGTGCCGGGCACGATCGGCATGCCGGCTTTGCGTGCGGCGTTGCGCGCCGCGACTTTATCGCCCATCATGTCGATGAGCGGCGCAGACGGCCCGATGAACACGAGCTTCTCTTCTTGGCAGCGCCGCGCGAACGCGGCGTTCTCCGCGAGGAATCCATAACCAGGATGGATCCCTTGCGCGCCGCTTCGCTTTGCCGCGTCGATGATCGCGTCGAAATCGAGATAGGATTGCGCGGCCGGCGGCGGGCCGATGCGATACGACTCGTCGGCTGCGGTGACATGTGCGGCGTCGCGGTCGACATCTGAATAAACAGCGACGGTCGAGACGCCGAGTTCTTTGCAGGCGCGGATGACGCGCAGCGCGATCTCGCCGCGATTGGCGATGAGAACCTTGCTAAACATCGCTCCGGAGCGCTTCGCGTCGCGCGGTCGCCGTCCACGCATCGGATGTGATATGCCGAGCGAAGCTCGGCTGCCGACCTTCGGTCGGCATACCACAAAGCTCGAGGGGGGTGCTCGTGCGCGAAGTCCAACGGCCGCGCCGTCGCGATCCGTTCGGTCTCGCCGGGCTCTGCGCGCGAAGCGCGGCGAAGGCGAGCGCGACCGCGGCGGATTCGTCCGCCGTCATCTTCATAGCGGTATGTTGCCGTGCCGTCGGGCCGGTCGGGCGACGCGTTTGGTCCGCAGCATCTCGAGCGCATTGCACAGGACCGGTCGAGTCATCGCGGGATCGATGACGTCGTCGATGTAGCCGCGCTCGGCCGCGACGTACGGATTGGCGAACCGCTCGACGTATTCGGCGACGAGCTCGTCGGTGCGCTTGGCGGGGTCCTTCGCTCGTGTGATCTCTTCGCGATGGATGATCTTCACCGCGCCCTGCGGCCCCATCACCGCGATCTCGGCGGTCGGCCATGCCACGTTGAAGTCGGAGCGGATGTGTTTCGAGCACATGACGTCGTAGGCGCCGCCGTATGCTTTGCGTGTGATGACTGTCAGCTTCGGCACCGTCGCTTCGGCAAAAGCGTAGAGCAGCTTCGCGCCATGTTTGATGATGCCCCCGAATTCCTGATTCGTACCGGGCAAGAAACCGGGGACGTCGACGAATGTGATGAGCGGGATGTTGAACGCATCGCAGAAGCGGACGAAGCGCGCGCCTTTGATCGACGAATCGATGTCGAGGACGCCGGCGAGCACCGCCGGCTGATTCGCGACGATCCCAACGCTGCGGCCGCCAAGACGCGCGAAACCGACCACGAGCGATCCGCCGTAAAGCGCTTGCACTTCGAAGAAGTCGCCGTCATCGACGATGCGGTGGATGACATCGGTCATGTCGTACGGCATGTTCGCCGACGGCGGTATGAGGTCGATGAGCGTCGGATCGGTGCGTTGCGGATCGTCGGACGTTTCGGCTTCGGGGGGATCGTCGAGATTGTTCTGCGGCAAGAATGAGAGCAAGTGCCGGATCTGCTCGAACGCGTCGTCTTCGTCTGCGCAGAGGAAGTGCGCGACACCGCTCTTGCGGTTGTGCGTGACCGCGCCGCCGAGCTCTTCGAATGTCACCTCTTCGCCGGTCACGGTCTTGATGATCTCGGGTCCGGTGATGAACATCTGCGAGATCTTGTCGACCATGAAGATGAAGTCGGTGATCGCCGGGCTGTAGACCGCGCCGCCGGCGCACGGGCCGGCGATGAGCGAGATCTGTGGGACGACGCCCGAAGCCTGGACGTTGCGCCAGAAGATCTCCGCGTAGCCGCCGAGGCTGACGACGCCTTCTTGGATGCGCGCGCCGCCCGAGTCGTTGATGCCGATGACCGGGCAGCCGGTGCGCACGGCGAGATCCATGACTTTGCAGATCTTCTCGGCGAAGACTTCGCCGAGCGAACCGCCGAGCACCGTGAAATCCTGCGAGAAGAGGAAGACGCGCCGGCCGTCGATCGTGCCGTAGCCGGTCACGACGCCGTCGCCGACGTAGCGTTTCTCTGCGAGGCCGAACGCGTCGGTGCGATGGACCGCGAAGGCATCGAGCTCGACGAACGAATCCATGTCGACCAGCCGCGCGATACGTTCGCGCGCGGTCAGCTTGCCGCGCTCGTGCTGACGCTCGTTGCCCGCTTCGCCTGCAGGCGCCGCCGCTTGGGCACGTTTCTCTTTGAGCTGGTCTAGCTCCGACGAATGGCTCATCGAGCCACACGGTTCCCCGCAAGGGGCGGCGCTACCCGCCGCTCGAAAAGCGCGGCATGGCGAAGCTCGCGCTTTTGCAATTCGACACCGACCCTGCGTGCGCCGCACGACGAGCGGCGGTGGCATCGCTCGGCGCAACTGTCGTCGAAGGCGAACCTCGATGGCCGGCGTTCTTCGATCTGATCACAAAAGAGCGGCCGGACGCCATCATCATCGCGTGTTCGATATTACCTCGTCATCCACGCGAAGCAGCCCGCTATCTCGGCGACGGCTTCAATTCACGCAATATCCCGGTCTATCTCGTCGATGTGCCCGGCGCTGAGTACAACGAATTCCACGCGTCCGCCCCACGCGCGACGATCGTACAGCTTTCGGAACTTGCCTCCGCTCTCGCAAAACCCGTCGTTTGATCACCGCCGAGCTTCGCTCGGCATACCACATCTCCAAAGGCGAGACCGCGGCGGTCGAGATAAATCTCGACCGCTCCTTATTCCAAGATGCAGTAGCTCAGTCTTTGATCGCGTCTTGGGCGAGTTGGATCGCGGTGCGGAGCTGCGGGTCGACGCCGCGAGCGACGTCGCTAGCCGTGCGGACGACGACGACGTCGGGTTTGACGCCGCGTCCTTCGAGCCGGACGCCGTTCGGCGCGATCATGTCGAGCGTCGCGACACGCAGCAATCCGCCGTCGGCGAGCGGCTCCTCGAGATCGACACCCATGACCTTGCCCGCGGTCTTCACGCCGACGATCGTCGCGCGATGATATGACTGCAGTGCTGCGGCGAGTGTCTCGGCGCCGCTCTCGCTCGAACCGTCGACGAGGACGTAAAGCGCGCCGGCGTAATGAACGCCCGCGGCGTCGCTCGCGAGAAACCTTTGCGGTCCGAACCAGTGAACGCGTCGCCAGCCGGTGACGACAAGCGTTCCTTTGCTGACGAACATGCCGGCGGTGTCGTCCACAGCATCGAGCATGCCGCCGGGATTCGAACGCAAGTCGAGGATGAGCGCGGGTTCCTTCCCGAGCTCTTGCATCGCCCAACCGAGCACGTCGTCGATCGCCTCGGGGAACGATCCGATGCGAAGATAACCGACGCCCGATGCGGCGACATCCCAGTCGACATCGGATCCGCGAGGATCGTCGACCGCGACGGACGGCGCGAGACGGAGCGTCGCATGACGGACAACGCCGGTGAGCGGATCGCGCAACGTGTAGTGCTTGATCGCACCGGGCGGTCCGAGTTCAGAATCGGACGCGAGCACGATGTCGCCCCGATGCATGCCGGCACGCTGCGCGGGTGAGCGATTCGAAACGGCCATGACCACTTGGCGGCCGTCTATCGGCGAGATCAAAGCGCCGGCGACGCCCGCGTCGGGCCGGCGATCGATCCGATCGACCTCGAGCGGCGAGAACGCGATCGTATGGCTATCGCCCAACACCGCGAGCATCTCGCGTAGCGCGTCGTACCGCGCCGTCACATCCGTCGCGCCGACGACGAGCGGCTCGTAGTGCGCCGCAACCGCTTGCCACACGTGGCCGTGGAATGTCGGATCGTAATACGCCTCGGCGACCGACGACTCGACCTCGTCGAAGACGCGCGTCCCCATCGACTCGGCTGCGCTATGACGGTAGTAGAAGTACGACGGTATCGCGATCGCGAGCACGATGGCGGCGATGATGAATCGACGCCGGCGCATTCGGCGTCGATAGATGGGCAGATACGGCGCTGCGGACAGTTCCCAGTTCATGCTCGTCGCGCTAAAAAGCGAAAGGGCCGGTCAGAGGGAGAAAGTGGACTTTCCCTTTTGCTTCGCGCGATACATCGCTGCGTCCGCTTTGCGCTCGAGCGCCGTCGCGTCCGCGCCATCATCGGGGAACTTGCTGATCCCGATGCTCGCGCGGACCTCGAATATCCGGTCTGCGGCGACGAGCGGCTGCTGCAGGCTCGCGAGGATGCGTTCCGCGACCTCTTCCGCGTAACCATCGGCTTCGAGACTCGTGAGGATGACGCCGAACTCGTCGCCGCCGAGCCTGGCGACGACATCCGTTTCGCGGACGCAGACCCGCAAGCGCAGCCCGACCGCCGTCAGTACGGCGTCACCGACATGGTGACCGTGCGTATCGTTGATCCGCTTGAAATCGTCGATGTCGATGTACAGCACGGCGAACGTGTCGCTCCGCCTGCGCGTCGAGTCGACGGCCGTCGTGAGCTTGTCGTCGAAGAGCCGGCGATTCGGCATGCCGGTGACGGGATCTTTATACGCGGCTTCTTCGAGCGTCCGCGCGCGCTCGCGCTCGGAGATGTTCTCTGCGATCGCGATGACGCCGCTCATCGCACCGCGTCCGTCATGCATCGGCACGATATTCCATTCGCAGACGACGGGATCGCCCGACTTCGTCCGGTTCGTCGAGATGACGCGAAACGGCTCGCTGCCGTCGTCGGCCGTCTCGAGCATCTGCACGAACGGTTCGCCCGCGGCGCTCACCGATTCGATGAGCGGTCCGGCAAGGCGGCCGATAACTTCCGAACGCAGATACCCGAACATCCGCTCGGCGGCAGGATTCCACTCGGTGACGAATCCATCGGCATCCCATCCGATGACGGCGACCGGCAAGCGCCGCAGCTGCAGCTCGAGGCGCTGCTGCACGTTGCGCAAGTTCTCTTCGGCGTCGACGTTCGAGGTGACATCTCTGCCGATGATGACGACGCGCAGCTTTCCCGACGGCGTGCGATACGGCCGCCCGCGCCCCTCGAGATAACGCCAGCCGCCTTTGCTATTGCGATAGCGCAGCGTTGTGTGGATCCGATCGCCGTCGCCGACCGCCAGCGCGAACGATTCGAGACCTCGATCGGCGTCTTCCGGATGAAGATCGTCGACGAGAAACGTGCCGATGATCTGCTCCGGCTGATAGCCGAGCACGTCGACGATGTTCGGGCTGACGTAGAGGATGCGTCCGCTGACCGCGCATTCGAGGATGACGTCGAACGCGTTCTCGACGAGATATCGGAAGCGGTCCTCGGGGTCCGCCTTTGTGCGCGTTCCGCGCTTTGCCGGCATCAACACCGTCCGCCCCCAGTGCTTCAAATGGCTGGACGTTCGACGGCCGCGAAGGGGCGTCATTCGTCCCGACGTCGCTGTGATGCCCTTGCTATCTCGCGTCCAAACGCGCGGCTGCCGGATAGAGCCAGTCTTCTAGGCGGGTGTGCGAAATGGACGTCTCGCCGGCGAGCTCGCGCCGCAATTCCGCTAACGTGCCGCCGGACTCCGCGACTGCGTCGTGCTTGTGGATGCTCTCGAGGTTGATCTGCCGAGCTGATATGAAACTATCTTGCGGCATATCGACAAGCGCGTCACACGAGTAACGGAGCATCTCGCGGACGACGTCCTCGACAAAACGCGGCGCATGATGCGCTTTATCGACGATGAAAAGTTCGTCCGGCCGCTTCAACAGGTCATACGTCTCCGACGACATCGATTGTTCGACGATCTCGACGAGCATCGCCGGATCGACGTCGCCGTCACCGCCGACGAGCAGCCGGCCACGTCCGCGCTGGTTGTGCGTCGCGATCGGAACCGTGGCGAAGATCCGATCGATCGCGTCGTCGCCGAAGCCAGCGGTTCGCAGCCGCTCGCGCGACGAGTCGGCGATCATGGCTTGCGCGCACGGGCATGCGGTGATCCCCTCGGCCTCGACGCCGATGATCCGGCGCCTGTGCCCCGGCGCCGCCACCGCTTGCGCGAGCAGCGTGTAGAATTCGTGCGTCGCGATCCCGCTCGCCGGCGTGTGCCGGGGTAGTGCGATCTCGGCGCGCGCGCTGACGAATGCTTGCTCTGCTCGCTGACTTTCGATGACGCGATCTGCGAGTGCGAGCGCGAGCGCGTCGACGCCGCCGGGCGCCGGCGCCGCTGTGAGATCGGCGAGCGCATCCTCAAGGTCTTGCGAGAAGCGTGACATATGGACGCCGCTATGCGCGGCATCGAGATCGGCGAAGATATCGAAGGTCGCAATCGCGGTTTGTTGACGGCCGAAGATCCGTTCATCAAGCGCGATGAGCGTCTTGACGCCGGTGACGCCGGCTCTATCGAGCGACAAAGCGACGGCCGGACGCTGTTCCTGGATGTCGCGCCGCAGTCTTGGAAGTAAACCGCCCTCCGAGCGCGTGACACCGCTCGGGTCGACGCGCGAAGCGAGAGTCGAGATTGACAAACCGGTGACGGGATCTAGCCAATCGGGTGCGATCTCGGCCAAAGGGATGAGCACGAATGCGCGGTCTTGCAGGCCGCGATGCGGTATCGTGAGATCTTCGTCTGCTATATGAAGATCGCCATAGAGAAGCAGATCGAGATCGATGGCGCGCGGACCCATGGGCACGGCTGCTCCACGGCCGACACGGCGCTCGACTTCGCGCATGGCTGCCCGCAAATCGCGCGGAGCGAGCGCCGTCGTGCCGATGCATGCGAGATTGAGGAAGTCGGGCTGGTTGCGGTATCCGACCGGCGTCGTGTTGAACGCCGACGATACGCGTGTGATATCGATGAACGCGCGCAGGCGCTGCAACGCTCCGGCGACGTTCGCCTGGCGATCGCCGAGGTTGGACCCGAGCCCGATCGCGACGGGCGTCACGTGTTCTCTCTCTATGCGGAAACCTTCGCTGCGATGTCACGCCGTTCCGTCAAAAAAAGATTGACACGCGTGAAATCCCGGCGTTATCATTCGAGTAGCCTCAAGGGATCCGCTCCAAGGCGTACTGATCGGCGAGCGGGTTGGCAGCAACCCGCATCCGGATTGTAAGACCCGGGCGTAGCGATAGGGCATCGACCCGATCGACCGAAAGCCGATAAGATTCCCGGCCGGTACGGGCTACAGTACAGCAAGGACCGAGCTCGCTTGAGGCGCTTTGTGGACGAAAGTCCGATTCCGGGGAGGGTTACGTGCCCTCCCTTTTATCGTTCTTTCGCCATATTCTCACCAGACGTTCGTCTAGGTCGAGGAGTGATTTTGCACCAAAACGCCGATACCAAACGTAGATTCGTATAGAGAAAGCAGTTTTCGGCCATTCCGTCGAAACGAGACTGCGGAGGAGAATCCAGATGTCGATGTGGGAACCGTTCACCGAGCGTGCGAGGCGCAGCATCGTGCTGGCGCAAGAAGAAGCGCAGCGCCTCGGCAACAACTACATCGGCACGGAGCACATCCTGCTCGGGATCATCAGCGAGGGCGAGAGCCTCGCGGCGAAAGTGCTCGAGACCCTCGGCGTCAATCTCGCGAAAGTCCGTGCAGAAGTCGAAGCGATCGTCGGCCGCGGCGGCCAGACCGTCCAGCAAGAGATGGTGTTCACGCCGCGCGCGAAGCGCGTCATCGAGCTTGCGTTCGAAGAAGCGCGCCAGCTCAACCATAACTATATAGGAACCGAGCACCTGCTCCTCGGCCTCATCCGCGAGGGCGAGGGCGTCGCCGCGCGTGTCCTCATGAACCTCGGCGTCGACCCGGCGAAGGTCAGGGTTCAAACGACGTCGCTTCTCGGCGCAGAAACGCAGACGCAGACGGCGAGCAAGGGCAAGAGCAAGACGCCGACGCTCGACGCATACGGCCGCGATCTCACGCAGCTCGCGCGCGAAGGCAAGCTCGACCCCGTCATCGGACGCAACACGGAGATCGAGCGCGTCATCCAGATCCTGTCGAGGCGCACGAAGAACAATCCCGCGCTCATCGGCGAACCGGGCGTCGGCAAGACGGCGATCGCCGAAGGCTTGGCGCAACGCGTCATCGCCGGCGACGTGCCCGAGCCGCTGCGCGAGAAGCGCGTCATCACGCTCGATCTTGCAGGCCTTGTCGCCGGCACGAAATATCGCGGCGAGTTCGAAGAGCGCATGAAGCGCGTCATGGATGAGATCCGCGGAGCCAGCGGCGAGATCATCCTTTTCATTGACGAGCTGCACACGCTCGTCGGCGCCGGCGCAGCGGAAGGCGCGATCGACGCGAGCAACATCATCAAACCGGCACTCGCGCGCGGCGAGCTCCAGTGCATCGGCGCGACGACGCTCAACGAATTCCGCAAGCACATCGAAAAGGACAGCGCTCTGGAACGGCGCTTCCAATCGATCATGGTCGGCGAGCCGTCGCTCGACGAAGCGATCGAGATCCTCAAGGGCCTGCGCGATCGCTATGAGGCGCACCATCGCGTCAAGATCAGCGATGAGGCGCTCGAGGCCGCGGTCCGGCTATCCGATCGCTACATCACCGATCGCTTCTTGCCCGACAAAGCCGTCGACCTCATGGATGAAGCCGCGTCGCGCGCGCGTCTGCAAGCGACGTCGCTGCCGCCGGAGATCCGCGAGCTCGAGACCGAGATCCGCAAGGTCAAGACGGAAAAAGAGAACGTCATCAAGGCGCAGGAGTTCGAGAAAGCCGCCACGATCCGCGACCGCGAAGAGAAGCTGCGCGCGAAGAAGCAGCAGATGGAAGCCGACTGGATCGAAAAGCGCAACCAGAAGGGCGAGAAGGTCAACACAGTCGGTCCGGAAGAGATCGCACACATCGTCTCGACGTGGACGCGCATCCCTGTCAGCAAGTTGAAAGAAGAAGAGACGATCAAGCTCCTCAATATGGAGGAGGCGCTTCACAAGCGCATCGTCGGACAAGACGAAGCGATCGCTGTCATCACGCGCGCGATCCGTCGCGCACGAGCCGGCCTCAAGAGCCCGAAGCGGCCGATCGGTTCGTTCATCTTCCTCGGACCCACCGGCGTCGGCAAGACCGAGCTCGCGCGCACGCTCGCCGAGTTCCTATTCGACGACACCGAGTCGATGGTCCGCATCGACATGTCGGAGTACATGGAGAAGTACGCGGTGTCGCGTCTCGTCGGCGCACCGCCAGGGTACGTCGGCTACGAAGAAGGCGGCCAGCTCACCGAAGCGGTGCGGCGCCGTCCGTACAGCGTCGTTCTTCTCGACGAGATCGAGAAGGCGCACCCCGACGTCTTCAACCTGCTGCTCCAAGTGCTCGAAGACGGCCG
>DASQJC010000201.1:0-2685 GCA_035631255.1 Candidatus Eremiobacteraceae bacterium
AGTGGAGGGCGTCGTCGTCGAACCGCTCCCCAACGCCTTCTTCCGTGTCGAGCTGAGCAACGGCCACAAAGTGCTCGCGCGCGTCTCGGGCAAGATCAGGATGAACTTCATCAGGATTTTGCCGGGCGACCGGGTGCTCGTCGAACTCTCGCCATACGATTTGAGCCAAGGGCGGATAACGTACAGGTACAAGTAGGATCGATTAGGATGAAGATAAGACCAAGCGTCAAGAAGATATGCGACAAGTGCAAGATCATCAAGCGTGCTGGACGCACGCGAGTGATCTGCGAGAACCCGAAGCATAAGCAGGCACAGGGTTGAGGAGGCGCCGCAGCGCCGACTTACCTTGAAAATGTAGTAGGCCGAGCGAAGCTCGGCAAAAAGGAGACCAATGGCACGTATCGCAGGCATCGACCTGCCGCGCGAAAAGCGCATCGAGATCGCGCTCACGTACATCTTCGGGATCGGCCGTCCGACCGCGACGAAGCTGCTCGCGACGACCGGCGTCAATCCGAACATCCGGGTCAAAGACCTGAATGACGGCGACATCCAGAAGCTGCGCGAGCAGATCGAGAAGAACCTGAAGGTCGAAGGCGACCTCCGGCGCGAGATCACGGGCGCGATCAAGCGGCTCATGGACATCGGCTGCTATCGCGGCTTGCGTCATCGGCGCGGATTGCCCGTGCGTGGACAGCGGACGAAGACGAACGCGCGCACACGCAAGGGTCCGAAGAAGACCGTCGCCGGCAAGAAGAAAGCTAAGGGACCGGGTGGCAAATAGAGCCGGGCGCAGCCCGGCTTACGAAATGAGGAGCGGTCGAGATTTATCTCGACCGACTTAAGGAAAATTAGATGGCAGCAGCACCGAAGAAAGCACGCCCGCGCAAGAAGCGCGAACTGAAGAACGTCTCGCAAGGCGTGGCGCACATCAGGTCGTCGTTCAACAACACGATTGTGACGATCACGGACTCGCAAGGCGGCTCGATCGCGTGGGCGAGCTCGGGCAACATGGGCTTCAAGGGCAGCAAGAAGTCGACGCCGTTCGCCGCCCAGATGGCGGCGGAGAGCGCCGCGCGCAAGTCGATGGAGCACGGCATGCGCACGGTCGAGGTCTACGTGAAAGGTCCGGGCGCAGGCCGTGAGGCGGCGATCCGCGCGCTGCAAGCGGCCGGCCTTGAGATTTCGCTCATCAAAGACGTCACGCCGATCCCGCACAACGGTTGCCGGCCGCCGAAGCGCCGCCGCGTATAATGTAGTAGGCCGAGCGAAGCTCGGCCAAAGGAGACTCTGAGGAAAGCATGGCTCGATATACAGGTCCGGTATGCCGGATGTGCCGGCGCGAAAGCGCGAGCGGGGCGAAGCCTGGCGAAAAGGTCAAGCTCTTCTTGAAAGGCGAACGTTGCCTGTCTAAGAAGTGCGCAGTGGAACGCCGCACGGCAGCGCCCGGTCAGAAGGCGAACGTCAAGAACCGTCCCAAGGTCTCGGAGTTCGGCCGTCAGCTGCGCGAGAAGCAGAAGATGCGCCGCATCTACGGCGTGCTCGAGCGGCAGTTCGAGAACTACTTCCACAAGGCGAGCCGGCGCAAGGGTCAGACCGGCGCGGCACTGCTCGCGCTGCTCGAATCGCGGCTCGACAACGTCATCTACCGGCTCAACCTCGCGACGTCGCGGGCGCAAGCGCGTCAGCTCGTCCGCCACCGCCACTTCACGGTGAACGGTCGCCGGGTGAACATCCCGTCGATGAACCTGCGCAAGGGCGACGAGGTGTCGGTCGTCGACTCCAGCCGCAAGAGCACGGTCTTCCAATCACTGATGGAATATGCGAAGGGACGCCGCGTGCCGGGCTGGCTCGAGTACAACGAGCAAGATGTCAAAGCACGCGTGCTTCAACCGCCGGCGCGAGCCGACATCGACACGAACGTCGAAGAACGATTGATCGTCGAATATTATTCTCGATAAGGTCTAACGGAAGGAACACATGTCAGTACTGGAATTTCAACGAGCGTCGATCGAGGTGCGCGAGCGCCGCGACAGCTACGCCAAGTTCGTGATCGAGCCGCTCGAGCGCGGCTTCGGCATCACGCTCGGCAACGCGTTGCGCCGGCTGCTCCTCTCGTCGCTGCCGGGTGCGGCGGTCACGTACGTCAAGATCGACGGCGTGCTCCACGAGTTCTCGACGATCCCTGGCGTCGTCGAAGACACGACGAACATCATCCTCAACCTCAAGGGCTTGCCCTTGAAGATGAACACGGACGAACCGAAAGTGCTTCGCGTCGAGGCATCGGGCGAACGCGAAGTCAAGGCGAGCGACATCGTGCCGGATGCCGACGTCGAGCTGCTCGATCCCGACTACCACATCGCGACGCTCTCCGACAAGAAGGCGCGCCTGTTCATGGAGATCGGCGTCGAGAAGTGGCGCGGCTACGTCACCGCCGACAAGCAGCGCAACGTCGAACACGTCATCGGGCTCATCCCGGTCGACTCGATCTTCACGCCGATCCGCAAGGTCGCGTACAGCATCGAAGACACGCGCGTCGGCCAAGTGACCGATTACGATCGCCTCATCCTCGAGATCGAGACGAACGGAAGCATCACGCCCGACGAAGCGATGAGCACGTCGGCGAAAGTGCTCCAAGACCAGCTGGCGCTCTTCGTCAACTTCAGCGGCCGCGCGGAGATCGAAGCG
>DASQJC010000202.1:0-7114 GCA_035631255.1 Candidatus Eremiobacteraceae bacterium
CGACGTCGGGATCTGAGCGGTAGTAGTGAGATCCTTCCATTTGAGCGTCGCCGCGTCTTTGTTCACAGTGACATTCGGCTGAGTCGGCTCGGTCGAGTCGTGCGTGTTGCGATTCGTCTCGCCGGAGTCGCAGCCGCTGTAGTACTCGTACTCGTCCGCCAGACCAAACGCAGAGTGGCCCATCTCGTGGATGGCTATCGTCGGCCAGTTCGAGTCCCCGGTCGACGTCGTTCCCACGGGTCCCCCCGATCCGCCGTACGTCGCTGAATTGACGATCACGAGGATCTGATCGTAATGCGGAGTCTTGTCGTCGGCGACGGCCCGCGCTGTGTCCGTTTTGCATGACAGTAGCCGGCGGATTTTCCCATCGTAACAGAAGGTCGAGTCGAAATAGGTCGCTTTGACGTCCCCGCTCCCGACATTCTGGCCGCCGCACGACGTCGGGTCGTCCGCGCCGCTGTCGGTCGAACTCACGTCAACGCGAAAGACGTTGATCGCCGTTCTCAGTGCATCAAACGGCTTGGTCGCGAAAAACGCGGTGCAGAAAGTGCTCGCATCGGTGTGGAACTGGTCAAGCTGGCCCGACTGGTAACCGTCGCCCATCAAGACTAAGTTCCACCGTTGATCGGGTGGGCCGTTGTCTCCGACTTTGGTGACGCTGACGACCGAACCGTCAGATGTGCTCATGACTTACCTCCTGGCGGAGTCGAGCCTAAGTCAAATCGAGCGAACTCGCGCGACGGACCAGAAGCGATGCCACGATCATGCGTGCTGTGGAAGAGCACCGCGGAGTGCGCACCGTCGTACTGAGGCACGATCACGTCGAACTCGCCGGTCGGCCTGTCCAACATCTGGCGGACGAACGGACGCTTGGGATCGCCGGAAAACACTTCGATATCGTGCTTGATAGGATGATGGAGGACTTGGCGGTGGACGACGCGTCCGCGTGCGTCGCGCACCTCGAGCCACGAGCCCGATTGGCCCTCATACCCTTCGGTGGGATCCGACGCCGGCGGCACTTTATTCAACGCGGTTCGACGGACTAGCCGAACCGTATCGCCGTCGTACTTGAACGTAAGACGCACCGCTCGATTTGGTTTTGCCTTCAGTCCGGCGACTTGTCGTTTGTTAGCCATGTTGCACTCTCAACTCCTAAATGCGATTGGCTGGATAGTAATGGTAGCGTCTTGTCATCCTTGCACCGATCCGGCGAGCGCGGCGACACCATTCGGCCGGGAAATCGGTGCGCTGCGCCGGTCGATCGCCTCGACCGCGATGCGTCGCTCAGTCTGGTTCAGGTAGCGAACGGCCCCGCCGTCGAAGTAGCGCTCAATGCGATGTACGACCTCGTCGGGCGTGATCATGTGCATGCAGCGCGGGAGGTCGCCAACACGATCCACGCAGAGAAGGCCTGGGGCGTCCTTTTTATCGCCGTCGCCCAAAGCGACGGTTCGAGATCGCCAGCAACCCCCGTAATCGCAACACCGGAGCGCGCCAACAGTGTGGACGAACTGATGGTGCGGGTACGCCTCCCAGTGCGGCGGTTCGCGGCCCCCAGCTACGACCACGCACGGCCGATGTTTAGGCAATCCCCCTTTGACGTCGACCGCAGCTGCCAAATGCATGTGCAACGTCACAGGACTCAGGACGCCCTGTGCGTGGTAGACGAGCCGTACCAGTTGGCGAAGATCCGTCTTGCCGACGAGATCGATGACGCCGCGCAAGCGCGGATGATGATGCTTGTTCTCACCGGCCTGCACGAATAGTACGCGTCCTCGGAAATGATCGACGACTGCTTGAAAGCGTTCACTCGCCCACCATTTGATCGTGAAATCTCGCTTGCCGCCGGCGACGATGATCCAAAAGGGCATGTCGGCGCCGAGGATCTCGTGCACTTGCGACATCCAGGATTTCTCTCGCTGCGAAAGGTGGATATCACCCTTGAATCCGGTCGTATCGATGCGTACGCCTAGGCGGTCGCCGAGAAACGCGCTGAAGGCTTGCACGAAATGATATGGCAACTCGTTGCTGCGGTGGATGAGCGGATAGTGGCATTCGATGCGCTCCGCTCGACGATCGTCATCCGGTATCCTCGTTATGTGCGGATTGTTCTCCCACAGCGCGGGGCACGGCGTCCGTACGTCTGTGAGGAATGCGCCTGGAAACGTCTGATGAAGATCGCGCACCGCTGCCGTCAGCATCACGATATCGCCAGGCGACTGGAAGTTCGCGAGGATGAGCCGGCGGGGTTCCATCTACGGCATCATTCCGAGAGCAAGAAGCAGATTGCCCGAACCCAACAAGCCGTCATGCGCGGCATACGGACTCGGTCTGACAATCGCATAGTTCGCCGCGAGCGCGTTGTACATGTCCGACCCGGCGCCACCGATCGCGTCGGCGTTCTGTGTGAACCACGTCGATATGGTCCGCTGCAGCGCCGCGTAGTTGCCCGCGTAGAACGTGTCGCCCGCGTTGTAGATGCCGCGAAAGCGGAAACTCGATTTCAAGTAATCCAGCTGATCGGAAGCGTTTCCCAAATTCTGCAAGACGAGGTTCAGCCGCGCAGTGACGTATGTCGTGATGCCGGCCAACTCGTTCGGACCGTTGATCGCCTCGAATAGAAACATCGCGGCGATCTTCGAGGGCAATCGAGGCTGGCCGCTTTCGCCGGCCATCGGGCCGATCACGCCGCCGCCACCGCTATGGCCGGAGAGAACGACGCGTGCGACGGCCGGCACAGACGACCAGACTCCGGCGTTAACCGCGGCGTTGAGCACCTCGTCGAGAAACGAATCGCAGTCGAATTGTGCACCGCTTGGCCCAAATCCGGATTTTAGTGTCCCCTGGGGGGCACCGCGATCATCGACCGACCGGAGCGGCCTAGCTGATCCTCGATTTGATCGACGAGGACGTCGCGGACCGTGCCCGCGTCGGGCGAGCTTGAGGCGACACGCTGCCGATACCCGATGTTAAAACCATGCAGATGCAACAGCACATCGATCGCCTGCGACGCATCGAGCGAGGTCGGGACGACGAGAATCGCGCGTCCGGCCGCCGATTCATTCGTATTGGTACTGGGCGCGGGGTCTTGGTTGACGTTTTTGAGCCCGTCGAGCGGGATTCGGCGGACGCCTCCGACGGTTCGCTCGCCGCTGTTCCATCCGCCGGATACCGCGTTGCTCCAGCCCGCGTTTGCAGCTGCGGCCGAGCTCGAAGTGCCATCGCTCGATGCTCCGTCACTCGATTGTCCGTCGCTTGACGCCGTATCGCTCGACCCCGTGTCGCTCGAAGTCGCGTCACTCGATGGATAATCCGAAGCGCCTGCATCCCCTATCGAACTGTCGCTGGACGTGTCGCTGCTAGTGTCGCTCGACGAGCCGTCATCATGAATCATGGTAGTGTCCCATCCGATTTCCACTGAGCGAGGAGCTCGCTTGATACCTCGAAGTGCATGCCGTCCGGAGTCGTACTGAACCCACCACCCCAGAAGAACTGCTCGGCGTGCATGAACGGACAGAGATCGACAAGTCCTTGCTGAACGGTTGTCGAGCCACGCAACGTGAATTTTCCGCCGATGCTGATATCGATCGCAGCGCCCCACGCGTGGTTCGAGAAGTTTGTCGTGGAACCGCGCACCGGACGGACGCATATCATCCCGCCAGTGCCAAGCAGATTGTAAAGGTCGGGTTTGGAACTTTGAACAGCGGAGAAGACGCGCGTAAGAGCGTCGACAGCCGGAATCAAACCGGTGACGCGGAACGGACCGACGCTTGCGGTCTTGAAGAGCTTTAGCATCGCGGCCGAACTTCGCCCGCATTTCGTGGGGTCGTCCGGATTCGGGGTCCCGGGACTCCCAAGCGCACTCGTCATCGTCGCGGGACTCGGCGACGTAAGTCCGTCGTTCATGCCGGTCGGTATCGCGACCATGGCCGTGTAGTCGACCGGCGAGCTGCTCGACGTTGCCGTGGCCGAAGACTGGTCGCTCGAGCCGCCATCGGAGGATGCGCCATCGGAGGATGCACCATCCGAGGACCCATCGCTCGATGTATCAGAGGACGCGTCGTCGCTCGAAGGATAGTCCGACGCTCCGGCGTCGCTGATGGAACTGTCGCTCGACGTGCTGTCGCTAGAGCTGTCCCCGTCGCTGCTGTCGCTCGAGGAGCTGTCGCTAGGATCGTCCAGATAAGCCATCGCTCGAGTCCCCCTTCACAGTTCGACGAACTTCCGATTGACGTGCGGCAAGGTCGATCGCCGCCATCACCGTCGATGTCGGCGAAACGATTCGCTCTAGCGAGTCACGCAAAGCCGTGCAAGCGCCGTAGCGCTGAGGCCGACGCGCATTTCGATTTCGCCCGGCTTGCGTGCGATGAGGCTGACCATACCATGATCGGGCAAATCTTCGTCGGCGACGTCTCCTATCAGGGAGCGGTATGCCGCCGTTGTTGTCGATCGAGACACGGAATTCAAGAATTGCCGGCGGATCCTTGAAGCATCTCCGATGGAACGAGATCGGATGAACAACGAGAGGAGGATATCGGAAGCGGGCGTCTCGCGAGCGATGCTGTAGCCGTAGTTCGTCCACCGTAAAGCCGCCCACGCCGGCAATCCGCATAGCGAGGCAAACTCATCGAGCACGCAGCGACGGCGTGAGTCGGCATGCATGAACGCGGTGAAACCATCGAGCTCGACTTCGCTCATCGGCGGTTGACGGAAGTAGACCTCTTGCGACCCTCTTGTGCAGTCGTAGCCGATCATGAGCAGCCGGCTGCTCGGAACGATGGCCTCCAGGCCGGGGATGCTGAGCGGTATAGCCTCTCTTGGGACCTCGACATACAGTTTCAGCATCGCGTGCGCGCCATCGTGACGAATGCCGAGCCAAGCGCCCCAACGCAACGTGTGTTTCGCCTGGAGCGACCTCCATTCGCGCACGAGAGCGCCGGAGGGAAGCGCGCCGCCGAGTTCTGCGATAAGATCGATAGCCAAGTCGAGCCGCGCGTGGGTGGCGACCTCCGGGGCGGCAACCTCGCATGCGCAACGCAGCCGGTCGTCGGCGCTGGAAAAATCGAACAGCAACGGGCTCCCGTCCGCGCACAGTGCACTGAACCGCCACGCCACAGCCGGCCATATCGAACGGTCGAAGAGACGGATACAGTGCTCGACGCATCCGGCAGCGGCGTCAGCGCCCGTCCTACACGAGCTGTGAGGGCCAATGTGAGACGCGATCGCGCGCGCGATCTGTATCACGTCCTCGGCGACACCCTTGCTCGCGGCTTGACCCATCTTATGCACCGACCAGCACCAGCGGATCTTGAGCAGTGATGTAGTTGCCTTGTACCTGCTGGTTAGTATTGCTGAGCAGCGTGACGCGGTATTGGTATGTGTTCAAAGTCCGATTGATGAACGGAATATTGACCTGCACCGGCTGACTGCCCGCCGGCATTTGGATCGTCTTCTGGAAGCTGTAACTGTTGGCGGTGTCCTGATAGGACAATTCGACGATAGCGAGCTTGTAAGTAGTTGCGTCGAACGCGGGCTGGAACGTCAGATCGAGACCTCCGACGAACGGATCGCTGACGATGATCGCACTAGCGGTCGACGTCACGCTCGGAGCCGTGATGAGCGTGCCGTCCTTCAAGTAGCAGTTCGTCGTATACGAGTAGGTCCGATCGTCTTTGTCGGCAAGACGAAGCTTCCAGAACTGCACCGGTGCAAACGGCCGCAGGACGAAGGTCTGTGACGTGTGCCAACCGCTTTGCGCGGAGTACTGGATCGGGACTTCGATCCGATCGACGAGGTCGGGGTTGATCCGCCCTGGGCTGATCGCGAGTTGGAGGAACCCTAAGAAGTCGTTTGGGTCGAGCGCCAGCAGCCGGTTTTCGGTCTGCACCGCGGGCAGCGTATATTTCGTCTGTTCGCCCTGCCAGCCTGATTCCGCGTCGAACTCATAGTCGGCGGTATACGTGTAGCTCGTAGACTGGATGAGGCCTTCGTAGACGTCCCAAGTCTGCTGACTCGCGTGTGTTTGGTCGAATACGAAATCGGCATGTTTCGGGTTCGCCGTCGTCGCCGGGTTGCCGTAATCCAAAGCGACGTGTGCAGATGCAAGGCCGATTCCAGAGAAGTCTCGCGGTGGATCTATCGTGACGAGGAACTTGTTGAAGAACGGATCGTTGCCGGCGACCTTGAGGAAATGCTTGCTTTCGTCGATGCCTTGGAGCAGGAGCCCGAAGTAGCCCTGCGGCGAGTATACGCGCTGCACCGCGCTCATCGCGTTGAATTCGATCTCGACCGTCTTGAGTTCGTCCTGTTGGACGTATTTCAGACGAAGTGAAAGTCCGAACGGTGACGCCGCTTGAGATGCGGCAGCAGCGGTACCCGCTGCTTGCGCGACCTGGTTGGCGATCTTCCCGACGCTGCCGCCTCCGCCACCACTGCCACTGCTTCCCTTACTGCCGCTACTACCACCGCTCGGCGGCGGCGCAAGGCTTGACGACGACGACATGCCGCCTGATCCCATCGACGGCGCGGCCGAGCTGGAAGAAGCGCCGCCCATCGTCGTCGGGTGCGAGCTGGTGGACGACATGCCGGTCATGCCTGACGAAGACCCGCCCATCGTCATAGTGCCCGATGACGACCCACCCATCATGCCCGACGATCGCGCGCTTGAAGAACTCGAGCTCGACCCCGCCGAGTGTCCGGTACTACCGACGGCAACCGACGAAGCGTCGGCGGCAGCCGCCGTCGTCGGACTCAAGCTCGGAGTGAACCACTGGGCGAGGATCTGATCTTTGAACAGATTCAGCGCCCATTGCTCTTGCTGTTGAACGCTCGCGTCGTTGCTGAGGCTGACGATATCGACTTTGATGACGCCGTCTTGTCGCAGCTTCTCAAACGTAGCGTCGATCCCGGCAGATACCCAGTAGACCGACCCCGTGAGGTCGACGCTGAACGACTGATACGCTCGTTTCAGATCGCAGGTGATCTTCACGTCGAGAGCGGGAAGCACGCCCGTGAACTTCATGTTATAGATGCCGCCGACCGGCGTCATGCCGTCCTGAAACGCTTGCTCGAGGATGGTGGCGCCCATCTCGCTCAGCGTCAGCGCGAACAGCGC
>DASQJC010000203.1:0-2615 GCA_035631255.1 Candidatus Eremiobacteraceae bacterium
CGGCCTCGCGTCGATCGTCGCCGAAGACGCGCAAAGCGGCACGATCGTCATGGACGCGTCGCCGTTCTTGGGCGACATGATCGACCTACGCGATATCCTGCGCCAAAATCTGCCGATCGACGATCCGAGCGGCGAGTATCGGCTGGATCCGGACAAGTCATACATCGGCGTGACGAAATCGTTCCCCGACAACGTCGTCATCGAAGCGGAGCAGGATTGGGCGACGGACAACCCGTCGGTCGTCGACACCGCGCCCGACAATCGCAATCTCCAATTCCGCGTCGTCTACAACATCGCCCAGCCTCCGGGCCATTCCGACTACCGGCCGCGCTACGCCGACGATCGCGTCGGCATCTACGACGACATCTATCTCGATTTCTCGAACGATAAGGTGCGCGAGCGCCAGCTGCGCTACCTCATCCGCTGGGATCTGCAGCCGTCGGATCCGAGCAAGAAGGTCTCGCCGGCGACGCATCCGATGGTGTTCTACCTGAGTAACACGATCCCGGTCGCGTATCGGCCCGCGATCCGCAAAGCGGTGCTGACCTGGAACAACGCGTTTATCCCGCTCGGCATCAGCGATGCGCTCCAGGTGAGAGATCAACCGGACGATCCGAATTGGGATGCCGACGACATACGCTACAACGTCATCAGATGGGTTTCAGAAGCGCGGCCGTCGTTCGGCGCCGATTCGCAAACGCTCTACGACCCGCGCACCGGAGAAGAGTTCC
The DNA here is from genome assembly GCA_035631255.1 of Candidatus Eremiobacteraceae bacterium. Classification (GTDB taxonomy): domain Bacteria; phylum Vulcanimicrobiota; class Vulcanimicrobiia; order Eremiobacterales; family Eremiobacteraceae; genus JANWLL01. Next base: position 732 of record DASQJC010000203.1, read on the forward strand.
GCACGGGCATCCTCGTGTCCGCGGGCAGTTCGTTCAACGAACATCTGACCTGGAAGTGGATCGTCGACCCGGTCCGCTACGGCCGGACGACCGATCCGATGCCCGAATCGTTCCTCGACGACAGCATCGTCGGGGAGATCTTGCACGAGACCGGCCACAATCTCGGCATGCAGCACAATTTCATCGGATCGATGGCGTACACCGCGAAGGAGCTGCAAGATCCGAAATTCACCGCGAAGTACGGCATCACGTCGACCGTGATGGAATACGCGCCGCTCAATCTTTGGCCGCGTCAAGATGGTCAAGGTTCGTTCAACCAGACGGTGCTCGGTCCGTACGATTACTACGCGATGAAGTATGCCTACGGGCGGATACCTGGCGCATCAACCCCCGAAGCCGAGCGCCCGACGCTCGAGAAATGGGCGCAAGCGTGGAGCGATCCGCGCTATCGCTATGCGTCGGATGAAGACGTATCGTGGGGCGACGGGCATGCTGCAGATCCGCGCGTGGAACAAGGCGATCTGACGAACGACCCATTGAGCTGGTGCCAGACGCAGATATCGATGTTCCATTCGCTCGTGATGTCGCTGAACTCACGCTTGCCCGACAGCGGTGAGGCCTACGAAGAAGAGACGATGGCGTTCCAGCGCATGGTTGGAAACGTCACGCGATGCGATGTTCTGCCCGAGCGGTTCATCGGCGGACAGTATCTGTCGCGAGCGCATCGCGGCGATCCGGGCGCGCAAACGCCGGTCGATCCGGTGCCGTACGCGACCCAGCAGCGCGCGTTTTCGATGCTGAGCGCAGACCTGTTCTCGGACGCGCAATGGAAGCTGCCGCCGAGCCTGCTGGATAAACTCGGTTATTCGGAGTGGTCGGGATACGGTTACGTCGAGTTTCCCGGCTACGGCAACTTGCCTCCGTGGGCGTACAATCCACCGGCGCGGCACTATCAATCGATCTCATCGATCGTCGGAGCGACGCAACAGAGCACGCTCGATTTCCTCTTCAGCCCATCCGTGCTCCAGCGGCTCGCCGACAATCCCTCGATGGCCGACCGCGAAAAGACGATGTCGCTCGAGGACCTGTTCTCGTGGATGCAGTCAAGCGTCTACTCGGAGGTCGCGAAGCGCTCGGACGTCTCCGACCTGCGCCGTGGTCTGCAGATGCGCTACGAGGCGACGCTGATCGGGCTCGTCAGTGCGCCACAGCCGCGCACACCGCTCGACGCGTCATCGCTCGCTCGCGCCGAGCTCGCGACGCTCGTGAGCGAGTGCGATGCGGCGCTGCGGTCGGGCTCGCTCGACATGATATCGCGCGCGCATTACGAGACGTTGCGGGCGAAAGCGGATCAGGCGCTCAACCCGAGGTAACGCTCTGATCGCTCGCGCCGTCCTCGTCGTGTGGCTGACGGCATGCTTGGCTGCGTCTGGGTGTGTGCGTGAGGAGCCGGGCTCTTCAGATGAAGGATCTGTTCCATACCCTTCGCCGTTGACGTCGGCGTTGGTGTCGAAGCTTGTTGACCTATTCCCGTCGACCGTCGGGGAAAATTCGTTCGGCCCAGGTGTCGACGTCAACGTCGTGCGGCCGTCTATGCTTTTCAGTGAAGCGCGAGTGGTCGACGGCACGCTCTATCTGATGTACTATCCGCTGCAGTCTTCCGACCAGCAGCTCGCGAGCCTATCGCAAGGTGTTCTCCATCCGGTGCGGCTTGCCCGCGATTATTACGCGATGGAGTTTCGGAACGATAACCGTCTGGTCTTGGCAAAGGACTCCGGCGGCGTGCAAGACTGGTACGAGTTGAGAAACGGCGTCGCGGTCGCGGCGCAAGAGCCGGCCTCGCCGGTGTACGGTCTTCCGCACCACGTCCTCATGGATGGAGAT
>DASQJC010000204.1:0-2347 GCA_035631255.1 Candidatus Eremiobacteraceae bacterium
GGGACATCGACGGCATCATCATATCCGACTACGGCAAGGGACTCATCGGTACGCCCGTCACGCAAGCGCTGAGCAAGTTCTCGCATCGCCCGGTCATCGCCGGCGATCCGAAGCCGCAGAACCTCGACGCGTTTGCTTCCATAGATTGCATCGCGCCGAACGCCTCGGAAGCTGCCGCGGCTACCGGCGTCAGCATCGCAAGCGATCGCGATCTGACGCGCGCGGCGAACGCGCTCATCAAGCGCACGGGCTGCAAGTACGTCCTCATCACGCGCGGCGAGCACGGCATGACGCTCTTCTCGAAGGGCGCCCGCGCATTTACGGTGCCGGCCGTCGCGCGTCAAGTGTACGACGTCAGCGGCGCAGGCGACACCGTCATTTCGACGTTGACGCTCGCGCTCGCGGTCGGCGCGCCAATCGAGAAAGCCGTATCGCTTGCGACGCTCGCGGCTGGGGTCGTCGTCGAAAAGCTCGGCACGGCCACGGCGACGCCGGCGGAGATCGTCCGTTTCGCGGAGCACGAAGGCGTCGCGCGGCCGGTGCCATTCCCCCCGTCGGAAAAACGGCGACCCGGAAAATCGGCGGCGCGACGTGCGCGCCGCTGAAAAAGTCTTGAGTCGCAACAAGCTCGCGGAAGCGATAGGTGCGCAGCGCGCCGCGCGCTCTCCCGTCGTCTTCACGAACGGCGTCTTCGATCTGCTCCACGTCGGCCACGTCAGGTATCTGGAGTTCGCGCGGGGCCTCGGCGGAATGCTCGTCGTCGGCGTCAACTCGGATGAGTCGGTGCGCTCGCTCGGCAAAGGTGCCGGAAGACCGATCGTCCCCGCGGCTGAGCGCGCGGAAGTGGTCGCTGCGCTCGCGTGCGTCGACTTCGTGTGCCTCTTCGACGAGCAGCGGCCGGATGCGACGATACGCGCGCTGCGTCCGGACATCCACGTGAAGAGCGCGCAGTATTCTATGGAAGAACTTCCCGAAGCGGGAGCGGTGGCCGAAGTCGGCGGGAAGATCGTGCTCGCGCCGCACGTGCCGGCGTCGTCGACGACGGAGATCGTGAGACGGATACGCGAGGAATCCGCGTGAACGCGCCACGGCTCGTCGTGACGACGAATGGCCCCGGCGAACTCATGGGATGGGCTCGCCCGTTCTTACGCGCCGTCTATCGCAAAGCGCCCGACGCGCGCGTGACGGTCGTCTTCGTGCCGTGTCCCTATGCGACCGGACATGAAGCGCAGATCACCTCCGCGATGTTCCCGAAAGCCGACGTCGTCGATCCGAAGGGTTACGGCCGCTTCCTCTTGCGCAAGCCGGTGAAGGGAATGGAGCGGGGCAGCGGCGCGCTCCAATATCTCGGCGGCGACCTGTTCCATGCGACGACGATCGCGCGGCGACTCGGCGTCCAGCCGATGACGTACAAGTTCACGCGCCGCAGCTACTGCCAATCCTTCGTGCGCTTCTTCGCGCTCGACGAGCGGAATGCAGCAGAGCTTCGCCGCGCTGGTGCGCCGTCCGATCGCGTCAGCATCGTCGGCAATCTCGTACCCGACGCGGTCCTCGACTCGCTGACCGCGCCTCCCGACGATCGCGCCGGCGACGGCATCTGCATCTTGCCCGGCAGCAGGCCGATGGAGGTCAAGCACGCGCTGCCGTTCTTCCTCGGCGTCGCGCTCGGCATCCGCAGGCGGCAGCCCGGCGTGGCGATCACGTTCGTGCTTTCGCCGTTCAACGGCGACGACGAACTTCGCGCTGCGCTTGAAGCGACGCCCGATCCGAAGATGGGCGGCATCGGCGGGAAGCTTGCGGGCGACGGACGATCGGTCGAGGTGCAAGGCGAGCGATTTGCCGTCGATCGTTCGGGCGACTACAAAGCGCTCTCGCGATCGCGCCTCGTCGTCACGATCCCGGGCACGAAATGCATCGAGTGCGCGGTGCTCTCACGACCGATGCTCGTCGCGGTGCCGCTCAACCGCGCCGATCTCATCGTCATGAACGGCGTCGCAGGCTACCTCCATCTGGTGCCGATCGTCGGGCCGCCGTTGAAGACGATGATCGTGCGAGCGGCAGAGAGGCGCTTCCGCTTCATAACGCAGCCGAACATGGATGCCGACCGCCAGATCGTGCCGGAGATGCGAGGAATCCTCAAGCCTGAAGAAGTCGCCGAAAAGGCGTCGATCATGTTCGACGATGCCGCAGGCCTCGCATCGCAGCGCGAGGCGCTCGGGCAGCTGTACGCGCACGATGCGGGTGCGTCGGACCGCATGGCCGAGCAAGCGCTCGCGGTCGCTATGGACGACCGGCTCGAGGTCGCTCTCTGACATGCCGGACGCCTCGGTCGTCATCGCCACGCGTG